>CALCMV010000417.1 GCA_937967535.1 uncultured Saprospiraceae bacterium | reverse complement strand
TTTGAGTTGTGGAATAAGGCTGTGCTTATCCTCATATCCAAATTCGCCACTACCGTAAGTGGCTGCACTTGAAGCATATACGAGTGGAATTTGCTGCGCTGCACAGATGCGCCATACAGATTTGGAATAATTTAAATTGAGCTTATTGAAGAGTTCGACATTCGTTTCCGCAGTATCGGTACGTGCGCCCAAGTGGAACACAAAATCCACATCAGCCGCATTTTGTGCAAACCATTTTTGAATAAAAAAATCCCGTTCCACACGCTCACGCGCATGGATACGGGCAATATTTTTCAACTTATCGGCACGACTAAAATCATCTACCAAAATCAAATCCTGATACCCTACTCTATTCAGATATGCAGCCAAACATGACCCGATAAAACCCGCCGCTCCTGTTATAATTATCATCGTGGTGTTGTGGTTTCGTGGTGTTGTAGTATCGTAGTTTCGTGGTGTTGTAGTATCGTAGTTTCGTGGTGTTGTAGTTCGTGGTCTTGTGGTGTTGTTGTATTGTAGTATGTATTTTGCTCTGCAAACAATATTGCCACAATGCTAACACACAACAACACTACGATACTACAACACCATCACCACCACAACACTACGAAACCACAACACCACAACACTAAAACAACACTATTTCAAAACTATCTTCTCACTCCCAATGATATAGCCATTGTGATAAAGTTCGGTAGTGTATTCGCCTTTATCAAAGCCTTGTTCGTCTGTCCAGTGCATGCACAAATCGGTGGGTGCATTTTCGTAATCAATCGTTTCGGCAACGGTAAAGCGGGTTTCGCCGCCATGTTGTCTATCTTCAAAAGTGCCGGAACCCTGGTCTTCTACGGCAATTGTTTCGCCTGCCGGATTGATAATACGCAGGAAGATGGTCTGCGGACCGGGCTTTGCTACGTTATTTTCGAGCAATCCGAAACAGACCTTTATGCGGTCAGCCCTTTTTCCGATTTTGACTTCTTTTTCTTCGCCATTATTACGAATTTTGATGCCTTGTGCGCTGATTTCGTTGGTTTTAAGTACCGAAGCAATGTCTTTAAACTCTTCCTTCTGTACTTTCAAAGAACGGGTAACGACTTCCAAATCGGCTTTTGCGACTTCGAGTTCGGTCTTTTCTTTGCGTAGTCCTTCCTCAATCACACGTTGTTCGTCAACGACTTCTTTGAGTACTTCTTTTTCTTCAGTCAGCACCTTTGTTTTAGCTACCAATTTGACGTTTTCCTTTTTCAATCTGTCAATTTCAGCCAGATAACTATCGCGTTGGATATAAAAATCCGCCATCATTCGGCGCACTTCGGCGAGTTCTTCTTCCGTGCCTTTTCTTTCATCAATTGACCGCTGAATTTTGTTTCTGCTTTTGCCCAGTTCAATTTTTTGTTTTTCTACCAAAGCTGCCAGTTTCGAATTTTCGGAGGCTGCTTCGTCCAGTTTTTCAACTGCTGCGTTGTAGTTTGCTTCCAGTTCAGCCGCAAGTGCTTTGGAAGTTGCCAGTTCTTCTAATTTTAATTCGTTAGCTATTTGTATCTTATCACTTTTAAATTTTTCCATTAAAAGATAAGCATTATAACTAAGTAAAACGATTACAATCGCGCCTAATACTAAAGGTAATTTACTTTTCCTCGGAGACATATCAAGAAATTCAATTGTGATGAACAAGGCAAAAATGTGAAAGTATTTTTGCCTTGTCCCTAAGTATAAGTTTCTAATTAAATTAAAACTTATACTTAATATATTTATATTATATGAAAATAAACGACCTTTATTTCATTTTCACATGAAAAGAATGTTCACATAAAACATTGAAAAATAGTATTTTAAATAAAATATTAGTCGTTTGCTTATGTTTAATCAGGCTTGTGTTTTTTGCTATTGAAAAAATTAGGTTGCAAATGTATTTATTTTTTAAACAAATTCACATATAATTTTGTACAAAATTATTTTAGCAAAGAAAAAATAATAAATTCTGCCTTTTTGACAAACTTATCTTCACATTCCAAAATTGTGAAAAAAGTATACATTTTTTGGCTATTAGTTTATAGTTGCCAGTTTATAGTTCATAGTTTTTTACTTATAGGTTTTTGTTATACGAAAATTTTATAGCCAACAGTTGCAAGGCGAATGTTTTTATGAAAAATAGCTGTCTGAATACTCAAATATCCACTTTTAATAAAGGTATTCGCCTTGCAACTCACATATAATTATTGACCCTGTTTTTGTCAAATATATCGGCATGACCAAATCGGGCAAAAATCAAATTGCATCCGACAAACTCGTAAATGTAAAATCACGTACTTTCATCGGTGGAATCATATTACCGTCAATGCGTTGTGCTTTGCCGAGCATTTCCAGATTATTGAGCATAATAATCGGACTCTCATTGAATCGGAAGTTTTTGACGGGATATTTAATCTGACCATTTTCGATGTAGAAAGTACCGTCGCGGGTCAAACCCGTATTGAGTAGCGTCTGCGGGTCTACGCTGCGAATGTACCACAGGCGGGTCACAAGTACGCCGCGTTTGGTACTTTTAATCATGTCTTCAATCGAAGCGTCGCCGCCTTCCATGATGATATTGCTCGGAAAGGGAGTCGCTTGTTCACCTTTTTCTTTTGCCCAATATCTGCCATATCGGAGGTTTTGTACCACGCCGTTCTTAATCCAATCTATCTTCTTGATAGGCAGCCCGTTGCCCGACCAAGTCGAAGCCGGTACATCGGGATGGAAAGGGTCGGAATAAGCATTGATACGCTCATCCAACATCTGCTCGCCGACCTTTGTACCACCGCCTTTTTTTGACATGTAGCTACGCCCCTCGTCTGCCGACCTTGCACTCATTCCAAAAAACATTCGGGAGAGCAAACCCACCGCAGCAGCCGGCTCAAGAATGACGGTATATTTGCCCGGTTCTATTGCCTTAGCCCCTGCCGAACCCGCTGCTTTCTGCATAGCGATTTCCGTAGCTTCTTCGATGTCAAATTTTGTGATGTCATTGTAATCGCGTGTCACCCAACCCGAACCTGTCGCGTCTTTGGTGCGTACTGTGAGCGTAAAATTCGCGTTTGTACTTTTTTCATAAGCAAACAGCCCTTTGGAGTTCATTATCGCACTAAAATTTTGACCGTCTTCCAAAAAACCCGCGCCTACGAGTCCTTTTCCTTTGGTCATTTCAATGCTTCTTGCAGCGATTTTTGCCCTGAAATCGGGGTCAATATCTGCCGTAGCTTGCACAAACATATTGGGCTGCTCATCGTAGTCTTGTGGTCCGAGTGGCTCCATGTATTCGGGATTTTCGGGCGAGAGTTGGGCGAGTTCTTCGGCACGTCTGACGACCTTTTCGAGCGAAGTATCATCCAATTCATTAATGGTAGCCGTTCCGGTTTTTTTCCCGAAGGCAGCCGTCACACCAAGCGATAAATTTTCTTCGATACCACTTGTTGTCACCGTATTTCTGGCGTAGCGTATATTGCCGTTCACCCCCCCGTCGAGCGAGACTTCAAGGTGGTCGGCTTTTGATAGCTTCACGACTTTTTCCAAAATCGCACGTGCTTCTTTTTTATTTAAAACAGACATATTTTTTGATTTTTGATTTTTGATTTTTGATTGAATGAATGATAATGAGTGAATTGTGAATGAGTGAATGAGTGAATAATTTTTGATTGTGTGATTTTAGATTTTTTTTATAGAAAAATATTTAATTTAATAATTTTTAATTCAAAAAAACATATTACATAATTATCACATTAAAATTATTCACTCATTCACAATTCACTCATTCACTCATTGATATTCATTAATCATTAAATCTTTCGTGCTGTATTAATCACATTTACTCCATCGAATCTTGTGGTGGAACTACCATGTGATACCGCACTGATTTGGCTGGGTTGCCCTTTTCCGTCGAAAAACGAGCCGAACATGCGGTAGTCGTTTTCATCGCAGATTTTGGTGCATGAGTTCCAAAACTCTTGTGTGTTGGATTGGTAAGCAAGGTCTTTGAGCATATTGGTGATTTTACCGTTTTTGATTTCGTAAAATACCGTACCGCCAAATTGGAAATTATAGCGTTGTTGGTCAATAGAATACGAGCCGCGACCTGCAATATAAATGCCTTTATCTACATCACGAATCATATCTTGTACGCTGTATTTTTCCTTGCCCGGTTCGAGGGAGACATTGGGCATGCGTTGGAATTGGACGGAGTTCCAGCCATCGGCATAGCAACAGCCATGCGATTCGGGTTCGTCTATCATTTTGGCTTGGTCGCGGATGGCTTGATAATTGACCAAGATGCCATCGCGTACCAAATCCCATTGCTTGCATTTCACGCCTTCGTCGTCGTAACCTACTGCGCCGAGCGAACCAACCTGCGTTTTGTCTGCCACGAGGTTCACGATGTCGCTGCCATATTTGAAGGATTTTGTTTTCCATTTGTCGAGTGTTGCAAAGCTCGTTCCTGCATAATTGGCTTCGTAACCGAGCACGCGGTCAAGTTCGAGCGGATGCCCTACGGATTCGTGGATGGTCAAACCTAAATGGTTGGGTTCGAGTACCAATGAGTACTTGCCCGGCTCTACGGATTTTGCTGTGGTAAGCATTTCTTTGACTTGCTTGGCAGCATCAGTGGCATCCTTTACGATGTCATAGCTTTTACGGTAGAGGGTCATGCCTGCTACGCCTTCTATTTGGTCTTCTTTTTTCGGGATGAGGTATTCATAACCCATGCCCATTGGCGCACTCATAGATTGGCGCGTTTTGAATTTGCCCGATTCGCGGTTGGTGCCGGTTACGCTGAAATTGGGCCATACGCGGTGTACATCCTGATTGATATAAGAGCCTTCGGTAGAGGCAAAATATTTTTTCTCATTGACAAAAAACAGCGCAGAATTGACAAAAGATGCGCCATTGTCTGTTGCAGCTTTGTTGGCACGGAGGAGTAAATCTACCTTTTCGGCTACGGGTACCTCAAAGGCGTTTTTCTCAATCGGTGTTTTCCATTCTACTTCGCCATGTCCTTTTACGGGGGCGAGTTCGAGAGTTTCTATCTGTAAGCCGGCATTGGCTTTGGCGATAGCTACCGCGCGTTGGGCGGCTTTCGCGATGCCATCGGCAGTCACGTCATTGGTAGCAGAGAAGCCCCATGTGCCATTGGCGATAACCCGTACTCCCGCACCGAAAGATTCGGTGTTGACGATGTTTTGTACTTTTTGTTCGCGTGTAAACAAGAATTGCCTGAGGTAGCGACCTATCCGCACATCTGCATAGGATGCCCCTGCCATACGCGCTGCATTGAGGGCTACATTAGCGAGTTTTTTGTTGAGTACTGTATCAAATGTACCCCTCGAATAATCCAAGGGAACAGAATTGCCAAATACAGATACAGGAACTGCCATAGCTCCCAAACCCATTCCGGCAACTTTGATAAAGTCTCTTCTTTTTAAATTATTTTTCATAATAACACAATGAGTATATGATTATATAGTTATATGAATAAATGACCAATACATTTAGAGCATGTTTAAGTTTGCTTGCGGGATAGTACTCGTCTGACGAAGGTTTTTGTGAAATATAGTGATTTATCTCATAAAATATTCGCATTGAATAAAGGGATTCGTCTGACGAGTATTCGCTTTAGGCAAAGTTAAATGCCTAGCCTTTAAACATGCTCTTACGCATTTACTCAGGTACAATGTCTTCGCCAATTTTGAATTATGAATTTTGAATGACAAATGAATTTAAATGTTACTTTGTTTTTTGCTGATAAGTATTAATTAATAAATTAAACATTTTTTATCATTCAAAATTTTTCATTCAAAATTCAAAATTGGCGAAGACATTGTCAGGTAGTCATTTAAAATATTAAAAGACAAGATAGTTATTTGATGGTTGCATTTAAAATTTAAAGGTAATTTTTAGATGGAATTTAACATAAAGATGGGATTTACGGCAAATTACTCAATATCCAAAATCCGGCTAAGAGGGCTATTTGATGATGCAACAAGCAGCTTCGGGACGGCATCAAAAATGCTGTCTGAAATTGTCTTATGCCATACAATCTCAGCCCTTCCTACTCACAAAAAATAATTACATAATATTATATTTTTTCGTCTTAAAAAAATAGTTTTACTCGTATTTATTGCAATATTCCTTGTCACAGATGCCTCACATGTTCTCACACATTGATTTAGGAATTTGCATTTTGGCAGGTATGAAAAAGATTATACTTGTGGCATTGGCAATACTAATGTTGGCAGATGTCACCTACGCGCAGAAAGCAAACGATTGGCAACTCAAACGCGAGAAAGGCAACATCATGGTCTATACTCGCAACATTGGCGAAACAGGTGTAAAGGAACTCAAATTTCACACTCAAATAGAAACTTCACTCAATAGTATATCCGCATTATTCGACGATGTGCCGCGCAATGTAGACTGGGTCTATAATGCCAAAGAGGGCAAAATATTGGAGATTTCTGCGCCCAATCACATGATTGAGTATTCCGTTTCAGATTTTCCTTGGCCTCTTAACGACAGGGACTTGGTGATGGATTCGGTAGTCGAACAAGACCCCGAAACGAAAGTCGTCACAGCAAGGTCGAAGGCAATACCGGATTACTATCCCGAACGGAAAGGTATCGTGCGTATCGAAGTATTGGATTTAGAATGGATATTGACACCGCTTCCCGGTGGTATAGTTGATATTGTTTATATGCTTAAAACCGACCCGGGCGGCAATATTCCTCTTTTTCTGACCAACCTTTTTATTGATAAAGGACCTATTGAGACAATAGAAAAAATGAAAGAAATGCTCAAACTTCCCGAATATCGCGATGCCAGAGTAGGCTATATTCAGGAAGTGAATGAGTGAATGAGTGAATGAGTGAATTTTTCTAATGAAATAATGCTAAATTATGAATTGTTGAATGTAATTAAGTTGTTAGTACGACTTAATTACATTCAACACAACTAAGAACTATGAACTATGAACCATCAACTAAGATTTATTTTTATATTAAATTAATTAAAATCACTTTTAGGGCTATTATTTTGTCATAAATTGTATTTAGATTTGTTGGCTTTTTTAACAAAATCATTTTTACTTTATGACAAAATTTAACCATCTATTCGCTCTATTATATACACTTTCTATTGGTACATTTGGCTTCGCACAAGTTGCGAATGATATGTGTACGGGAGCGATTGATTTGACTTCCAGTCTGGGGCAAGGTATTGGTGTACTTGCTTCTTCCGGTCCTTACGACAATTCTGATGCTACTAGCGGAGCAGACGACCCGATAATCGGTTGGGAATGTTTTGCCGAGCCGGACGGTGGCGGTGCCAATCCATCTTTGGACAATACAGTTTGGTTCAAGATAACAGGTGATGGTGGTTCATATTTTCTCGAAGCCACTATTGCCGGCTGCTCTGTCAGCAATGGTATTACATTTAATGATACTCAAATAGCCGTATATACAGGCACATGCAATAACCTGACACCTTTTACATGCAATGACGACGGTCCGAATGCCTCCAGTTCTGATGGCAATTTTCCGGCTGCTGTGACCATACAAACAGAAGCGGGCGTTGATTATTTTATCCTTGTGGATGGTTTTTTAAATCCCGGTGGCAACAATTCTGTCGGCGAATTTTGCATGCAGTTTACCGGACAAGTCCCTGTTTTGTGCAACGACCCGAATGTAGGAGTAGGCACAGTCACTGTACTCCAAGACGTACTTTGTCAGCCTGAGGATAATGCAGCTACTTTTGCAGTATCCGAAGCTTTTGCGCCGGATGTAGGTGCTTTTTCAGGGTATATATGGATATTTTCTACACAAGATTTGGCAGGCACTACCGACCCTGTAAATGCGCCGGGCTTTCTTGGTGCTTTCCCATTTTCCGAAGTACTTACGGATACAGTTGAACTTAATTTTGTTACCAATAATCTCCCGCCCGACCAATACTTCGCTACTTTATATGTCTTGGGCAATGCTACGGCAGATGCCGCCGGTAATTTGACTTTTGACCCGGATTGTACTTTTGTGAGCAACTCTGCGGAGGTCAATTACTTTGCTGCAAACGAACAAATTTGTTTGGTTGGTATACCTGAAGTGGACGAAGCAGTGCTGGGGATGACGGTTTTCCCGAATCCGGTACAAGACCTGCTCAATCTGAATATCAATATCACCGAATACAGCGAGGCGACAATTATGATTACTAATGTTGCTGGACAAATGATACGGCAAAAAATCGTCAATTTGCAAAATGGAGAAAATATACTCAATATCAACCTTGATAATGCAGTCAGAGGTATATATATAGTTTCTGTCGAAACAAGCAGCCATCAGGCGGTTAGTCGTTTTATCAAACAATAATAATGCAAAATTATTGATAATGTCTTCGCCAAATTTTGAATTATGAATTTTGAATGACAAATTAATTTAAATTTTACTTTGTTTTTTACTAATAATTAATAAATTAAATATTTTTTATTATTCAAAATTTTTCATTCAAAATTCAAAATTGGCGAACACATTGTATTGAGTCAATTTTAAATTTCATTTAATTAAATATAAAAAAAATAAAATTACCTGAAAAAACATCATTTTGTCATAAATTGTGTTTAGATTTGTTGGCTTTTTTTAACAAAATTAATTATTATTTTATGACTAAACTTAACTATTTATTTTCTCTATTATGTATGCTTGCCATCAGTACATTTGCCTTCGCACAACCTGCGAATGACCTTTGTACAAACGCAATTGACTTGAGTTCGAGTCTTGCACAAGGTCCGGGCAATGCCATAAATGCAGGTACATTTACCAATGCAGGTGCTACCGTAGGGGCTGATGACCCTAGTACGGGTTTTGAATGTTTTGGCGAGCCGGATGGCGGCGGTGCTACGCCTTCACTCGAAAATACGGTTTGGTTTGCAATCACAGGCGATGGCAACCAATACAGCTTTGAAGCTACCATAACAGGTTGTACAGTTTCCGACGGTATTGAGACCAATGATACACAGATTGCCGTATACACTGGTGGCTGTGCTACTTTGACTCCGGTAGCCTGCAATGAAGACGGTCCTAACGGATCATCAGGTAGCAGCTACCCTTCTTTAGTAGAATTTATGACAGAAGCAGGTACGGAATACTTGATTATGGTAGACGGCTTTAGCTTCAATGGTGCAAATTCTGACGGCGAATTTTGTATGTTCATCACCCAAACATCCGGCTTTGCTATACCTGCCAATGACCTTTGTGTAGATGCGATTGATTTAACTGCAAGCCTCGGACAAGGCGAAGGTTCTGTCACCAATGCAGGTACATTCACCAACATGGCAGCAACAACAAGCGACGACCCGGATATAGGCTTTGAATGTTTTGGTGAGCCGGATGGCGGCGGTGCTATGCCTTCACTCGATAGAACGGTTTGGTTCAAAATGACAGGCGATGGCAACGACTACGGTATCGAAGCAACAATAACAGGCTGTAATGTATCGGATGCGATTGACTTTAATGATACGCAGATGGTCGTATATACAGGAAGCTGCGATGCTTTGACTTCGGTAACTTGTAATGACGACGGACCGAATGCAGTTATGGGCGACTTTCCCTCTTTCGTAGAATTTACGGCAGAAGCAGGTACGGAATACTTGATTATGGTAGACGGCTTCAATTTTAATGGCTCAATATCTGACGGTGAATTTTGTATGTTCATCACCCAGCAAACCAGTGTATCTGTATTGGAAGTCAATGAAGACGTATTGGGGATGACGGTATTCCCGAATCCGGTACAAGACCTGCTCAATCTGAATATCAATGTTGCCGATTACAGCGAGGCGACAATTATGATTAGCAATGTTGCCGGACAAATGGTACAACAACAAATCGTCAATTTGCAGAATGGCGACAATGTACTCAACATCAATCTTGATAATGCACCTGCGGGCGTATACATGGTTTCTGTCGAGACAAGCAGCCATCAGGCAGTCAGCCGTTTTATCAAACAATAAAACAATATTGATTACTAGTGATTTTTGATTGTTTTTCGATAATCGAAATACTATCAAAAGTCCATTTCATTCATTTGATTAAGGATATAAAAGTCCGTTGAAAATAGCAGTTTTCAACGGACTTTTTCTTTTAGATATAGTATACTGTGAACGGGATAAATTTCGGAAAATATCAGTTTTCCAAATGAACCCGCAATGACTGCTTTAGCTGTCAAGTGTATTATTATTTTATTTATAAAAAACTTAAAAACAATAAATTATAAATTTATTTTTACTTTACTTGACAGCTAAAGCAGTCATTACAGCATTCCGAAATCTATCCCGTTCATAGTATAATTTAAAAATGTTAATTTACTGAAAATCGCAAATGAAATATGCTTTGTTTTAAAAATAATCTTTAGCTTTGTTAGTCGCTTTTTAGCTGAAAATCGAATTAAACCTACTTTTTTAATATTATTTTTATTTATAATAATTTAAAACAAAATTAACGTGATTAACGTGATAATGTCTTCGTTAAATTTTGAATGAAAAATGAATTTAAATTTCACTTTGTTTTCACTGATAATTATTAATTAATAAATTAAATATTTTTTTCATTCAAAATTTAAAATTAACGAATACATTAACGTGAATTAGTAATAAAAAAATCCATGACAAAATTTCACAATTTATGCTCATTGCTATGTACACTTGCGATGGCTACATGCGCCTTTGCACAACCCACAAATGATGATTGTATAAATGCCATTGACCTGACTTCGAGCCTCGGACAAGGGGCGGACAACCTCATCAATGCAGGTACATTCGACAACAGCCAAGCCACCACAGGCAGTGAAGACCCGACTACGGGCTTTGACTGTTTCGGCGAACCAAATGGTGATGGAAGTGCGCCCTCACTCGACAATACATTGTGGTTTACAATGACGGGCGATGGCAATGTATATTATATAGAAGCCAGTTCTACGGGCTGTGCAGTCGGTGGAGGCATCAGCAATAATGATACTCAAATGGCGATATATACGGGTACTTGCGGTGCATTGCTTCCTGTGGCATGCAATGAGGATTTTGAAGATGCAGCTACGGCAAATTATCCGGCAGCAATAGAACTCTCTACTGTACCCGGCGAAACCTATTATATATTGGTAGATGGTTTTAATTTTAATGGCAATCTTTCCGAAGGAGAATTTTGTATATTTATTACTCAATTTGAATTTATTGCTTGCAATGCCCCGACTGTATCCGGCGGTGTTGCCTCCTCTCCTAGAATGGATATTTGTGAAGGGGAAAATATAACTATCACAGCAGAAGGCGCACTTGCCCCGACTGAAGGGGCTTTGACGGGCTACGCATGGGTGGTTTCGACAATGGATTTGGAGGGCAATCCCGATTTTGTGGTCAATCTGAATTATCTTGCCGGGCTTAATGTGACACCGGATGTGATGCCGCTTAGTATTAGCCCTTCCAATTATGGCAGTATTTTCGTACCCGGAAATACTTACTATTTTACGCTCGTTGCCTTTGGTGCTGCTGAGTGGATAGACCCTAATCAGCAAATGCTCATCAGTCAGGTCAATCTTGATGCTGCTTGTACGACGTTGAGCAATTCGGTACAAATCAATTATTTTGCAACGGCAGATTGCCCCGTAGCGGTACTCAATGTAGACGAAAGGGTACTCGGTATGAGCGTATTTCCGAATCCTACACAAGATTTTATTAATCTGAATATCAATACGATAGAATATACCCAAGCAATGATTATGGTGAGCAATGTAGCAGGTCAGGCAGTGCAGCAGCAACATGTAAATCTTGCAAGCGGCGAAAATCTATTGAACTTGGATGTGAGCCAAATGCCTACGGGTGTATATATGCTTTCTGTCGAAACAGACAGCCATCAATCCCTTGTTCGGTTTTTGATTTGGTAAGTAGTGCTTGAAGTAATACTATCAAAAACCCTGATTGTAACGTTTTGCCTTGGTAAAAACATGATAGTATTTAATATGCTGATTTTCAATATTTTGCGAACCTTACTCGTCGGACATTTTCAAAATGTCAGACGAGATGAATTTACATTTTAATTTGAACGATTATTAATAAATTATTTTATTTTAATTTTGTAAACAATTCATTTTAAGTAAATAATGAGGAAATACTGTCGTCTGACATTTTGAAAATGTCAGACGACTTAGGCTTGTCCCGACGAATGACGGGGTTTATACTCTTTTAGGCTAAGAATTTAACTTTTTTGACGAGGGAATTTTGCGCTTAATTTTTCTCTTGGAAACGGGCGTTTATCTGGATAAATAACTGTTTTCAAGGGGAAAAGTAAGCGTGAAAGTCGCCGTCAAAATGT
>CALCMV010000416.1 GCA_937967535.1 uncultured Saprospiraceae bacterium | reverse complement strand
TTAGGGTAAATTGTTATTACATTGCTACGATACCCTGCACATTATTTTGTGGGAGATCGCCTGATACATCTTCTATATGGTTCAAGTTAGAACCGTTGATTTCGTATACGCCAATCGTACTTCCGAAACCATGCAATTGGTACAAATGTCTGCCATCGTCAGAAATCCACAAATCAATCCAACCTTGTGTGGTAGAGAAAGCTGATGCCGGGTCGGTCGTATTGCCCGTAGCACCTCTGCCTTGTGCAGCAACTTGATCGATAAGTGATATTTGACCGGCATTGAAGCTATAGCTTGCCAATCCTGCCTCAATCGCATTGGAGACAAAGAAAGTATTGCCATCATTCGTAAAATCCAACCAACATGCAGTACGTCCTGTGTTATTTTCGCCCGAAGCCACATCAAGATTGACCGGAATTAGCCCACCATCTGTGCTGATTTGCCAAGTAGAAACCGAACCATCTTGCAAAGCAGGAAATGCCGGAGGTCTGCCATCAGATTGAAATTCTCTGGCTTCAGTGACAACTACATAATTGTTATCTACTATCTGGAATCCTATCGCGGAAGGAAGGTTTCTACCCTCTGCATTATCTCTTAGTGTGGATGTGGCACCGGCTGTAGGAGTATTAGTCAGTGTACCATCTACTTTCACGCCATACACAACGATTTCATCTTGGTCATTGGTAGCGAGTGCCGATGAACCTGCATTGATAGAAGACACAACTACAAACTTGCCGTCAGGTGAAAATTGAACCGCCGAAGGACGATTTGCCAATTCTCTCAAAGAACTATTGATTGCCTCTAAACTCCCATCATCATTTAGTCTATATCCGAAAAGACTACCTTGTTGGGCAGGCTCGCCTGCATCAGCAAATTCGGGGCGGGCGATATTCGAGACATATATTGTACCACTCACGCCATCTTCGTTACTAGGCGAAAAAGCAATACTATTAGGTCCTACACCATTCGTACTCTTAGAATCGGAAAGCGTCAAAGAATAATCGCTATTAACCGTAAAAACAGATAAAGTATTGCTACCGGCATTCACTGCAAGTACAAAGCGGTTGTCAGGCGTTTTGGTCAAAGCATAAGCACTAATAAGTGGGTCTAATCCCTCACCACCGTCAAAATCGCCGCCATTACCTCCTGTACGGAAGTTACCCACCAACTCTAGTGTACCATCTTGATTTCTACCATAAGCTACAATACTATTGTCCCCTTGTACTTGTGTGCCTGTTACCTGCCCCAGCCCATTGGTCATGGCATATACTGCACCAATAAAATCATCTTCAGGAGTAGGAGTGCCATTGTCGTCATCCTGACAACTTGACATAATTAATACTAGGGTTAAAGCAAATAATACTTGAATTTTCAATAAGTTTTTCATAACTTTGTTTCTATAATGATAATATTTTTAGTTTCAGGTAAAAATACTATCTAATTAAAAAATTTGTTTATTTATAATCTGCCTACATTCAGGCAGATTTTTTTTTGATATTTGTGATAATTTTTACAAAACACTTAATTAAAGTGATAAAACATAGATTAGAGATAACGCGAATTTTTTTATTCTAAAATAATTACAAATGGAAATTTAATTATAGGAAATAAAATTGTTATATAAAAAATCTGCGTCATCCGCATCATCAACCCAATCCGCGTTCTATCTTGTTAATTAAATGCTTTGTAAAAATTGCCAAAGAACCTTGTCGCATGACAAGTTTTGCTTTCAGTAAGTAGATTCTAAACATTTGCTTTTTGATTTATATGGTTATTGAATTTGTTTGTTTTAGACCTTCCAATGCCTGACCCAATTTGTGCTGACTAATCATACCACTAAATACTGCCTCTATATTTCCACTTTGAATCAGCAATAATATCGGATTTTTCATCACCATTAATTCCTCCTTAATTACCTTCGATACATTTTCCGGTAATTTTTGATAATTCAGTTCTTCTCCACATTCTACTTGTACTTTTCGTACCACCTCATCCATCAAAAAACTTTCATTTCCACATCCCGAACAAAGCTGTATCAAGATGGGCATCGTTTCCGATTTTAAATTGTTTAGCAAATCTGCGAGATTGTTAATGTTAATTATTTTTTTCATAACTACGATATTTGCCAATACTTATTCAATGGCTGTGCCAAAACAAGAAAAAGTCAAAAAATATTTTTTAAATATCTTATTATCAATTAGTTAAATAACTTTAGTAAAATATATAAAATAATAACTATAAACCTTTTTTTACGATATTTCGTATTTTTACGAAAAAATAGAATAATAAATATTACCTTTGCACAACACAGATATCCTTGTCTGTGCGATATTTTCTCATCCGAATATTCATTCAATTTAAACAAGCTAGCCATTTAACTTTGCCTAGCGAATACTCGTCAGACGAATCCCTTTATTCAATGCGAATATTTTATGAGACAAATCACTACATTTCACAAAAACCTTCGTCAGACGAGTACTATCCCGCAAGCAAACTTAAACGGGTCGCCTTTAAACATGCTCTTAAATCACAACAGGCAGGAATGTTTGCCTTAGGTATGTATATATGAAAACACAATCAATTGATTTTGCCAAATTTTCTTACCTCGCTTTGAGTGAATTGCCGGAAGCGGTTTTTTGGTTCGATGAAAAAGCGCGTTTGATGGAAGTCAACAATGCGGCTTGCAAACACTGGGGCTATACGCGGGAAGAATTTTTACAGATGACCATCTTTGATGTCAATCCTAATATGAGTCCTGAAATATGGAAAAATCATTGGAACTCGAAGATAGCCAACTCTGCTACCTTTGAAAGTTCACACCGCAAGAAGGACGGCACGGAGTTTCCGGTAGATATTACCGATAATTTTGTAGAACTCGACGGGGAGGTATATAGCTGTGCTATCGTGCGGGATATTACCGAACGCAAACGACAAGAAGCAGCACTGCGAGGTGCCTTGGAAGAAATCAGAGAACTCCGCGAAAAACTCCAAGCCGAAAACAATTATCTGCACGAAGAGATAGAAATTCAGAATAATTTTGGAGAAATCGTTACCGATAGTTCCAAATTCAAAAAAGTACTCAAAAAAGTAGAGCAAGTAGCCGGTACCGATTCGACGGTATTGATTACGGGAGAAAGCGGTACAGGAAAGGAACTTTTGGCAAGAGCAGTTCATCAGTTGAGTCGGCGTTCGGAACGCCCCTTGATTAAGGTCAATTGTGCTGCCCTGCCCGCCAATCTGATTGAGAGTGAATTATTTGGTCACGAAAAAGGCTCATTTACAGGTGCCTTGAATAAAAAACTCGGTAAATTTGAACTCGCAGACGGCGGCACACTCTTCCTCGACGAAATCGGTGAAATGCCCATCGAACTGCAAGCCAAACTCCTGCGTGCCATCCAAGAAGGCGAAATCGAAAGACTTGGCAGCGAATCGCCCATGCAGGTAGATGTGCGACTAATAGCCGCCACCAATCGCGATTTGCCCAAAGAAATTGAAGAAGGAAATTTTCGGGAAGACCTATATTATAGACTCAATGTATTTCCTATCAATAGTATTCCCTTGCGAAAAAGAAAAGAAGATATTCCGATTCTGACACGCTATTTTTGCGAAAAATTGGGTAAAAAATTGGGACGAAAAATCACCGACATTCCACAGAAAGTCATTGACAAATTGTTGACCTATAATTTTCCGGGCAATATCCGCGAATTGGAAAATCTGATTGAACGAGGCATCATTACCTCTCGCGGAAGCAAGCTCAATCTAAGCGATTTTAATCCCAAACAAAAACGCCTCAAACCCAAATCATTCCAAAATCTCGAAGAAGTACAACGGCAATACATCGCCGAAGTTCTACAACACACCGAGTGGCGCGTAAGCGGCAAAAACGGTGCCGCCCTCATACTCGGCATCCCGGCTACTACACTCTATTCCAAAATGGAACGACTTGGTATTCAAAGAAGTATGGATATAAAGAATGTTTGAATTGTTGAGTTGTTGAGTTGTTGAGTTGTCGAATTGTCGAATTGTCGAGTTACCGAGTTACCAAGTTACCAAGTTACCAAGTTACCAAGTTACCAAGTTACCAAGTTACCAAGTTACCGAGTTACCGAGTTACCGAGTTACCGAGTTACCGAGTTACCGAGTTACCGAGTTACCGAGTTACCGAGTTACCGAGTTACCGAGTTACCGAGTTACCGAGTTACCGAGTTACCG
>CALCMV010000415.1 GCA_937967535.1 uncultured Saprospiraceae bacterium | reverse complement strand
ATCATAAGTAATTGATTATCAGTTATTTAATTTTTATTAAGGTAATAAATATTCAATTAATTAAATTTTATAATTATTTGATAAAAAACAATTTACCTAATACCAAATTTCCTAATTCCCCAATGTCCAAAGTCCAGTTATAACAGGACGGTGGATTTTTGCCACACCTAACTTTCTTAATCTTTTATCCTCCTTCTGCCAAGTTCTCAATACAGAATCCATTCATTCAAAATTCATAATTCATAATTTGGCGAAGACATTGAATACAAAGCTATGCTTATTTATCCCAGCCTGTTTGCAGTATTGCAAGCAGGCTCTTTGTTTTTAGAGTGAATTGTTTTATTTTTACCCAAATCATTCATCACAAAACACTTTAATATATGAGTTTATTTGCTAATCTGGTAAAAAATGCGGTAGAAAAAGTACAAGAACGCAACCGCAATAATCCCAACATAAATACAGCCGATGGTTCGGTTTTCGATAAATTAAAAGACAAATTTGATGAGGTAAAAAATAACGTAGAATCGCGCCGACAAGAGGGAGGCACCAACCTGCTCGACCAATTGCGTGACCGCATTGACCAAGTGAAACGCGATAATGCAGCCAACCCAAATGTAGAGACTGCCGACAATACGGTATTCGACGATATGAAACGCGAATTGGAGGAACTCAAAGCAAAAATCGCTGCCGAAGAACAAGCAGAAGCCGATGCCCGTATGGAAGAACTGCGGGCGCAAATCAAGCGCGAAGAGGAAGCAGAAGCCGATACTCGTATGGCAGAACTGCGGGCGCAAATGAAGCGTGAAGAGGAAGCAAAAGCCGAAGCAGCACGCCGCCAACGCGAAGCCGAAGAGGAGGCAGAACGCAGACGCATTGAGGAAGAACGCAAACGCAATAGCATACCTACGATACCAACGCTTGATGATTTTAATATCAATCAACCAAGTGTGCCGACCATTAATACGCCCGAAGTGCCGACCATCAATGCACCCAAAGTGCCTTCATTGGACGATTTGGGCGTGAAGCCCGGTTTGCCTGAAATCCCAACAGTGCAGCCACGTTCTATTGATGTCACGCCGCCGCCGCCGCCACCATCGCCCAAACCGACCTTTCCGCAGCAGCCTGTACAGCCGCGTTCAGTAAAAGTAGATGTGACACCTCCCTCACCACAGCCTACACCGCCACCGCCGACTCCTGCACCACAGCCTTCTACGAATGTTGTTCCGCAGAGTCAAGTGCAAAACGCACCGGTAGCGATTACCGATAGCATGGGCGGTAGTCTTCAGCTTCGTACAAATGCAGATTTTGGCGCACCAATGACACAGATTTTTGTGCCGGACAGGTCGCAGCTAAGGGTTTTGGGCTTTTCGAGCCACTCCATTAATTTGGACGGGAAAGATGTCCGCTTTGCATTGGTAGATTATAACGGACAACAAGGTTGGACTTTTGAGTCTTATTTGAGGTTCTGACGAGTTGTTGAGTTGACGAGTTGTTGAGTTGTTGAGTTGACGAGTTGTTGAGTTGTCGAATTGTCGAGTTATTGAGTTGTCGAATGAATAAGTACAACAACTCAACAACTCCATAACTCGACAACTCCACAACTCATTACTCCGTCAAACACCGTTCTACCAAATCGTGGAGTTCGGTGAGGGTGGATTCTGTATCGTTGAGTTTGGATGAAGTGCGTTCGAGCGAATTGCCCATTGATTTGTGGCTGACGCGCGAGAATGCCTCGTCGAGATGCTCGGAAGCGGCTTGTAGCGACTTTCTGGCACTCATGATGTCGGGCATAGCGGTTTTGAATAATTTATTCATTCCCAAGCAGTTCATCGGTGGATTTTTAGCTAATTTATCTAAGGCACGCGCTGATTTTTCCATCGCGTCCAGTGCTTTATTCATATCAGAACGGGCAGATTTTGCATTGCGGGAGAAGGTGGCGATATCGCCGGATTCGTGACCTTCGTTGATGTAAAGTAAGCTGCTTGTATATGCTAAGCGCGAATCGTTGATACATTCTTCAATATCGTGCAATGCCTTCACAAATTTCAATTCGGCGCGAGTATCGCCCGACGAAGAATGACCGGAAGATGAAGCAGTCGTTGTCGGTTTCTTACCTTTATCCTTATTTCTTCCTTTGCCCGGTCGTTTTCCTTTGCCCGGTTTGCCGGAAGGCTTAAAAATCGTTGGCCTTTCTTTTTGTGGTTCTTCGGATTTCTCGTCTTCTTCTTCTTCCTCGTTCCATTCCGGCTTGGGCGATTCTTCCAATTCTGCGACGCCTTCTTCTTCCTCATACATTTCTTCCTCTTCGTATGCTTCTTCTTCCTCCTCTTGTTCTTCCAATTCTTCCTGCCAATTTTCGTTGACCTCATCCACTATCTCCGCTTCATCCTCCATAAAGCCGACTTCTCCGTCGTCTTCGATTGGTGGTGGCATATCGCCCTCTTTTGCAATGGCAAGCAAGCGACCATTCATATTATAAAAAGCTCCTGCTTTTTCAAATTCAGGGAAGATAATCAATTCGCCACTCGTATCAATATAGCCCCAATAACCATCCATCATAACAGCAGCTTTGCCATAAGAAAATGATTGAACATCTTCAAATTGAAAATCAACCACGACCTCACCTTTGGTATTGATAAAACCCCATTTGCTATCGTACATCGCGGCAGCGAGTCCATCGTTGAAGCCTTCTACTTTGGCATCTTCAAACATCGCAGGAGCTACCTCTCTGCCTTGCTTATTGATGACGGCATAACGGGTATCTGTTTTTGCCAATGCGTGACCATCACCAAATGAAGTCACTTTTGAGTATTGCGCTTCGATGGCTAATTTGCCGTTGGTATTGACAAATCCCCATTTGCCCGAACCTTGCTTGCGGGCGGCAATCATATTATCTTTTGGAAAATATAATTGCAAATATTTATCAGAAGGCACGACCAAACGCCCCCGCGAATCAATCATTCCAACGGTTTTTGACATCGTTCTTCGCACAATGGAATGTCCGTTTTTGAATGGCGAAGCATCGGCATAAGTATAATCAATCAACAACTTGCCGAGGCGGTCAATGTAGCCCCATTCACCACGATTGGATACAGCAGCGATGCCTTCCGCGCTAAAATTGGTCGCATCATTATAAATCGCTTCAATCGGGAAAAACCCTTTTTCGGTGGTAAAGCCGTATTTTCCATTGCTTGCTTTTACACAAGCTAAACCATTGGAATATCCTTTTATATCTTTGTATTTTGCCTTGATTTTGACATTACCATTTTGGTCTATCAAGCCGTATTTACCATTTTTCTTAATCTTGATTAAATCGCCTGCGGGTATGAGTTCGTCTGCTTCTACCCATGCGAGTCTATCGCCTTGTGGTGTTACGACAAACCAACCGTTTTGTGCCATCGTCGTATTGAGGATGAACACCAAAATCAGGGTCGTGATATTAAGTACTTTGAGCATAAGATATTTTTTTTGTTGAGCCTTAAATGAAAGTAACATTTAAGCGTTGTATCATTTAAGCATTATAAGCATTGTCATTGACCATTAGGCAAACATAATGCCGAATGAGATGTTTTTTATTTATAAAAATATTTAACTAATTGATAATTAATTATTTATTTAATGAAAATAATTTTAAAAAATATTTTTTATTCAAAATAAAATTAATTTATTTCAGTGAAATTAAGTGACCACTTGCCTACCTTGCGTCATTCATGCTAATATAATGCCTCCGGCTGCGGATTACTCCAAATAAACAGCTTGCTCAATCCCTTCTCCCATTTTGACTTTGATATTTTCCTGCATCGTGGTAGCGAGACTCATGCCCACGTAGTCTGTTTTTACGGGAAATGATTTATGTTTTCTATCCACCAAAACGACGACTTCCACTTTTTTTGGCAACACTTCCATGATGGGTTTCATGGCATAATATAAGGTGCGTCCGGTATTTGCCACATCATCAATGACGAGAATAAGTTTGTTTTGCAATTTTTTTTCCGGCAAATCAATCGTAATATCGTCGGAAAGGGGATTGGCGGGGTTGAGGCGAATGGTCGTGAGTCTGATTTTGCTGCGGCATAGTTGTTCCAATTCTTCCTTTAAACGATGAGCAAAGCGTGTACCTGTCGTGTTGATACCGGCAAGGATAATCTCGCGTTCACCATAGTTTTCTTCCAAAATCTCTATGGCTAATCGCTTGGTTTTCTGTTGGATTTGACTATTATTTAGCAGCAACATAATAAATAATAATGGCTCAAGTATTCATAAATGTCTTCGTCAAATTTTGAATTATGAATTTCCAAAATATCCAAAGTCCTGTACTCAATTTGTACGGTAAAAAGTGTTACTAAGTAAAAAATATTTTTTAAAAGATATTTGATTAACAATATATTAAATTCAATAATTTTTAATTATACATAAAAATATTTTTTTTGAAAAAAACTGATTATCAATTAGTTAAATTCAAAACAACTTTAATTTTTTTGTGATTTAAAATATATGAAAAAATAATTTTTTTTCAAAAAACATTAAAATATATTTGTTAAATTAGTTAAAATTCCCTAATATTGTGTTGAAATCATATTACAATTAAGAATTGCTCTTCGATATCTATAAATGTTGTTTTAATCTAGTCCGTCTTTTTTAGACGGACTTTTTTTATGGAAATTATTCTGTCAGAATAAATAATGCTGTGGGTGCGGATGGAGTTTTTGCATGAAGTTGGAGAGAAATACCGAGACTTGTAGCTTGTTGGTTGACAGGTGCTATTAATGCCGGACTGACCTCCATACTCAAATCATCATTGATATCAAAACTCCACAAATGAGCATCCACAAAAGCATCTACCGCGACCAATATATACACCACACCAAAACCAATAATTGCCAGTTCTTGCTGCCGCTTACTTTCTAGGCGGCGGGAGTTTACATTAGCATCCGTAAAAAGTATAAAGCGCGTATCTTGCGTGCTTGGGTCATCATCTATACGTGCAATATACGCATCTCGAAATAATCTATGTGTTTGGGTGGTACGGTGTATTCGGTAGCCCATCCAGCCTAATCCACCATAAACGATAGGGAGTTTCCAGTATTTTTTATTGTAAATCTGCCCCGCCCCCGGCAAAGCAAGTGAATAAGCAACGGCAGAGAGTGAAGAATGTTTTTCAGGCTGCATAATTCGCTTTAAAAGAGGGGTTTCGGGTTTTTCTCTGTCTCTAAGCCTAAATTTTTTCTTTGAATTTTCCACTTGAGGTTCTTCATAAGTTGTCGGTGAGAGCGTGTCCGGCTGAATGAATGTGGTATCAATTTGAGCATTGACACAAATTGACATTATAAAAAACAAAGAAAAACATATATATATATTCATATTAAACTATTGTAAATTCCAAATTTCAAATACGAATTTACAAACTTACATTTAATCTTGCTTTTATACCGTTAAGAAATTCACAAAAAATTCACTCGTTCAAAATTAATTATCCCTCCTCAATAAGTTCTAAAATCCGGTTCAAATCTTTATTCGATATAAAGGGAATAACAATTTGTCCTTTGCCTTTGCCATTGGTTTTTAGCGTGACTTTAGTACCAAGATACGATTGCAAATTTTTCTGAACATCTACATACTCATCGGCGAGTTTTGAAGATTTGGTTTTCTTCTTTTCGGTGGCTTTACCGCTATACTTTCTGGCGAGTTCTTCGGTTTGTCTTACAGAGAGTTTGTCGGCTATAACTTCCTTATAAGCAGTAAGTTGTGCAGCAGTATCTTCTATGCCCAAAAGTGCGCGGGCATGTCCCATTGAGATGTCTTTCTTTTTGAGTCCGTCCTGTATTTTCGGGGGCAATTTGAGTAGGCGCATGTAGTTCGTTACCGTTGCGCGTTTTTTGCCGACTCTATCACCGAGTTCTTCGTGAATGATGCCACATTCATCTACGAGACGTTGGTAGGTAAAGGCAATTTCCATCGCATTGAGGTCTTCGCGTTGGATGTTTTCGATGAGTGCCATTTCGTGCATGGCTTGGTCGTCGGCAGTACGAATGTAGGCAGGAATCTCTTTGAGTTTTGCAATTTTTGAGGCTCGCAAACGACGTTCTCCCGAAATTAATTGGTAGCTTTTCGCATTCATACGGCGCACCGTAATCGGCTGTATCAAACCATGTAATTTGATAGAAGTTGCCAATTCTTCCAAAGCCTCTTCGTCAAATTCATTGCGCGGTTGAAAAGGATTGACCTCAATGTAACTCAAGGGCAACATCGCTACGGTGTTTTCACGCGAGGGTCGCGCCACCTTTTTAAGTTTTTTATCTTCTGTAGGCTCAGTGTCGATATTATTAAAATACCTGTTTACACCAAGTCCTTTTCGACTTTTTGCCATAATAATGCTACAATGCGATAATGCTGAAATGCTACAATTAGATAATGACATGAAAACATTGTAGCATTATCGCATTGTAGCATTGTAGCATTATCAAGCGGCTGCG
>CALCMV010000414.1 GCA_937967535.1 uncultured Saprospiraceae bacterium | reverse complement strand
TCCCGAATCGGCATCCAATAACTCACCAAATCATACTTCGCCACCGACTCCCGAAGCGCGTCCAATAAGGTTTCTTTGAAGGTTTCATAAGCCGCCCACCACCTTTTTTGACCTTCGCCGGACTGACGATATTCATCCGCTTTTTTGAGGCAAATATGAAACTCCTTATCGCTGTCCAATCCGTAATTCTGCAAGGTGGCTTCCTCCATATTCCGCTTTTTCTCCGACTTATTTTGCACCACAAATACCTCACTGTCTTTCGCATAATAACGGATGTTCTCCAACCAATATTCATAAGGAAAAATATCATACTCCCGCTTTTGTCGCCCTTCCAAACCCTCAATAAATATCTCAATTTCTCCCGTACCTGTGCGGTTGGTCGCGGCTTCCCACAGCAAGATATACACCGCATTATTGCTCAAAAACAAACGATGCGTCGCATGATAGTATTCCTGTCCGCCAAAATCCCAAACGTTGATGTTGATGCCCTCCAATTCCTCCGGCTGCCATGGGGTGATTTGCATGCCGTGTGTGCTGTTTTGTGCTAAGTTAAATTCTTCGTGCATCAGGTATTTGACGAGGGAGGTCTTGCCGGCTGTGGTGTTGCCGATTAGGATTAGTTTTAGGGTATCGTTGGGGATTTTGTCATGCTTTTCTAATTCTTTGAAGTAGTCGAGGATTGCTTCGTTGCCTTGTTTGACGACTTCCATTAGTGGGTTTTCTAAAGGATTGTGAAGAACATCATATTTGATACCTTTTTTTATAAATGGAAGAAGTGGTTGTAAGTCTTTGATTTCATTAGAACTAATGTAAAGAGTAGCAATATTTTGCGGTAGATTTTCTAATTTATTGATTTTATTATCACTAATATCAACGTAAGTAATTTTTTGTGGTAGATTTTCTAATTTGTTAATTTCATTATAACTAATATTTAGTACATCAATGCTTTGTGGTAAATTTTCTATTTTTTTAATTCGGTTGTAGCGAATGTTAAAGTTAGTAATACTTTGAGATAGATTTTCTAATTTAGTAATTTGATTGTCGCGAAGATTAAGTGTATTAACGCTTCGTGGTAAATTTTCTATTTTTCTAATCTTATTAGAGCTAACATCAAGCTCAGTTATGCCTTGTGGCAAATTCTCTAATTTACGAATTTTATTATCCCTAATATTAAGTACATCAATATTTTGCGGTAAATTTATTATTTTGTTTATTTGATTTGAGCCAACGTGGAGTTTAACAAGATTTTGTGGTAAGTTTTCTAATTTACTAATTTGATTAGAGACGATGATAAGTGTAGAAATATTTCGTGGTAAATTTTCTAAATTTTCTATTTTGTTATCTCTAATATTAAGTGTTAAAATACTTTGAGGTAAGTTTTCTAACTTCGAAATTTTCCATTTTTTTAAATGTCTTCCCGAAATAACTAGTTTTTTCAAATTTACTAAATCTACAACTGACCTTGGTATCTCATTCAATAAATTTTCTTTTCCTTTATTCTGACTTTTTTGCCCCTTAATTTCTCCAAACGCCCACCAAATATTACTGAAAATCAAAGTCTCCAAATGCACCAATTCACCCAACTTATCCCATACCTCTTGCAGTTGTGGATTATCAGGCGTAAGTCCACAGTTACCAAGTTCAAGGTATCCCGTTTTTTCCTTTTTTTCTTTTTCGATGAGTTGTAGGGCGAGTAGGCTCATGGTATTCGAGTTGAGAGTTGACGTAGCACGGTGCTTCCAGCCCGTGCCGCATTAGTTTTGCCTTAATACGCGAGGCACGGGCTGGAAGCACCGTGCTACGTGGTGCGCTATGCTTCGTGTTATTTTTTCACAAATATAAAAAAAGTGTGGGAAAAATGCCCTCTCTTACCCCCAGCCCCTAAGAGGGGAGTCTGCCCGCGTGTAGTTCGCCCACGCGCAACCTCTAACTCCTAAAGGAGAACCGCCGTCCTCAAAGTAGTAGTCGTAGTTAGGCTCTCGTTTCAGAGGTCGTAGGCTGTGCGTGGGTGGGACTCCCCTTTTAGGGGTTGGGGGTCGTGTAGTGAGCATTATGACACAATTTCCCCAAAAAATCATATATTTGTTATCGCAAAAACAAGGGTGCATTTCATTTTTTCGCTGTGCGTGGGATTCTCCTTTAGGAGTTAGAGGTGGTGCGGAAAAACGAAAAAATGAAATGCGCCCAAAAACAACAACTATGTCAGACGAATTTGGAATGCACTATCACGCCGAGCCGCATCTGTTTGAATTTGCGCGGTATCTTCGTGAAAACATGACAAAGGCAGAAAAAGTCCTTTGGGAGCATTTACGTGGTAAAAAATTAGCTGGACTGAAATTTAGGCGACAACATCCAATGGGAGCGTATATCGTCGATTTTTATTGTCATTCAAAAAAACTCATCATAGAGGTGGACGGCAAATACCACGAAGATGACATTCAACAACAAAAAGATAGCTTCCGCGACAGCGAAATGGAAAGATTTGATATTCAGGTACTCCGCTTCACCAATGAAGAAGTCCTAACACAAACCGAAAGCGTTTTAGAACAAATCAAAACCGCAGCACTCACCAGAACTTTTACTGATAAATAGATGTGCGCGGGCTGCTGCTCCCCTTTAGGGGCTGGGGGTGCGCGTGGGTAAGTGGAAAGCTCTCCCACACCCCCACCCTAAAGGGGAGTCCACTCGCAATCGCCTGATTTTTAGCTTATTGTATGTGTGCATAGGTGCGGGTAGCGGTTCTCCTTTAGGAGTTAGAGGTTGCGTGGTGGCAATGTAGCACGACAACCTCGCAGGATGACGAATTAACTTTAAAACCAAAAAATTTAAAACAAAATGTTTTAAAACTCAAATAAATTTTGTATCTTTGCTCACGTAAAAATCCGCGAACTTTGCACCAAAACAATAGAATCTAATTTTAACGTGAGTAAAGATAAATCAGAACAAAACGGA
>CALCMV010000413.1 GCA_937967535.1 uncultured Saprospiraceae bacterium | reverse complement strand
TGGAATGGTTGCCGGAATATTGTTCGGGATATTAGCCGTAAACGTTGGTATCGGGCAATTTGTGAAAGATTGGATTGCACCATTCGGAAAGATTTTTATTAACCTCCTAAAACTCATTGCCATACCATTAATTGTGGCATCGCTCATCAAGGGAATTGCTGATTTGCAAGACATCTCAAAGCTCTCTGCTATGGGCGGACGAACTATCGGAATTTACTTACTGACCACCGTAATCGCAGTAACGATTGGTTTGTTTTTAGTCAACACAATTCGTCCCGGAAAACTTGTGGACGAACAAACCCGCACCGAACTACTCGGCGATTTTGCGGGAGATGCCGCAAAACGTATTGAAAGTGCTCAAAAACAAAAGGAAACAGGTCCGCTACAAGCCCTCGTAGACATGGTGCCGAGCAATATCATCAAAGCCGCAGGTGAAAATCAAATGCTGCAAGTCATCTTTTTTGTCGTGTTTTTTGGAATTGGTCTGATACTAATATCGCCGGAAAAAGCTGCACCCGTCAAGGACTTTTTTGACGGGCTTAATGAGGTCATTCTCAAAATGATAGACCTCATTATGCTGGCTGCACCCTATGGGGTTTTTGCCTTGCTTGCCTCACTAATTGTCGAATCGCCAAGTATCGCTTTATTCAAAGCATTACTTGGATATTCATTGACAGTTTTGGCAGGACTTGGTTTGATGATTTTTGCGGTTTATCCGCTTTTGGTCAAAACATTTACAGGACGGAGTTACGGCTTCTTTTTCAGAGGAATTTCCCCTGCCCAGCTACTTGCATTTTCGACCAGTTCGAGTGCAGCTACATTGCCCGTTACGATGGAACGCGTAGAAGAACACTTGGGTGTAGAAAGGGAAGTGACCAGTTTCGTTTGTCCTATTGGTGCAACAATAAATATGGATGGTACAAGTCTCTATCAGGCTGTGGCTGCGGTGTTTATCGCGCAAGCGATGGGCATTGATTTGTCATTTGGCGACCAACTCACCATCGTACTAACAGCGACATTGGCATCTATCGGTTCGGCAGCAGTGCCGGGTGCAGGAATGGTCATGTTGGTGATTGTTTTGGCGGCGATTGGTGTACCGGAGGAAGGTTTAGCACTGATTTTTGCCGTTGACAGAATCCTTGATATGTGCCGTACCAGCGTCAATGTCACAGGTGATGCTACGGTAGCGATGCTAGTCGCCAAATCCGTTGGTAAACTCGGTGAACCCAAAATACAGAACTGGGATGACCACCTTGAAAATGTGTAACACTTAATGAGTGAATGAGTGAATTCTGAATGAGCGAATAATAATGCTACAATGCTGAAATGCTACAATGCTGAAATGCGATAATGTTTCCCCTATTGTCGCATTGTAGTATTTCATCATTGTCGCATTACAATTCACTCATTCACTCATTCAAAATTCACTCATTTTCAATTCATTCATTCAAAATTCATTCATTATGTTATTAGGTGTTGGTTCTCGCGTCAGCCATCCGCAATACGGTAAAGGCGTGGTGATGAAACTCAATTTTGCGACTTACGATGTCTGTTTTATGTTGTATGGCATCAAGGAGGTCAGCAAGGATTACAATCAATGGTCTGAAATCATCGAACATATTGATGCAGAGGAAGCTGTGACTTTTACAGAGGCAGAGAAATCGTTGATTTCGATATTGAAAAAATGGTCGGATGCAACGGAAATCGTTCCACTCGGCGACAATTGGAAGGGCGGTTTGATGATACTCGAACCTGCCGACTCCGACCTCAAATCCAAAGAAATTCCAATTGACACCTTCTTTCACAAAATCGTGATGCTACGCGACCGCCTCCGCGTGATGGAGCAACGCATCAACAGCAGCAAAAATCTTTCGGACGAAGAAAAGGTCAATTTGCAGCAGTACATCACACGTATTTACGGTAGTTTGACCACCTTTAATGTCTTATTCAAATTAAAAGAACATAAATTTGTTGGCGAAAAAACTAAATAAAACACCGTAGCGTAATGCCTCCGGCTTGCGCCCACGTAATACCCGTAACGTAGAGAAAATTCATGAATTTTCTCTACGTTACGAAAACGCAAGCGAGACGCATTACGCTACGGTCATTATCATGAAAATTTATCTAATCGGTTTTATGGGTTGCGGAAAATCCACTATCGGGCGTGAATTGGCACGGATGCTCCATTTTATGTTTGTGGATTTGGATGAATCTATCGTTGAAAATCAAGCACGTAGCATCGAACAAATCTTCAAAGAAGAAGGCGAAAACGGCTTCCGCGATATTGAACGGGACGAACTCGGCAAACTCTCCGGCTTGTTTGATACCGTCATTGCAACGGGTGGCGGTACTCCTTGTTTTCACGATAATTTGGAATGGATGAACGCCACCGGAACAAGCATTTATCTTAAAACACCCGCCCAAATTCTCGCCGCACGATTAGCTCCCGAAAAAGAACATCGTCCATTAATCGCTGATTTAAATGACCGCGAATTATTAGATTTTATTCATAAAAAAAATCTCGAAAGAAGTACATTTTACGAGCAGGCAGAAATCATTTACGAACAAAAAAATGAAAACATGCCCGTTGCAGCAGACCTCGCCAAATTATATCCTTTCTGGTAAGAGAATGTCTTCGCCAAATTTTGAATTATGAATTGCCTTAAAAGGGAACTTTCTTGCTTTTGAAATCGTATTACCCCAAACAAACAAAAACACTCATACTATAAATTCCTCGTAAAAACTATGAACTCCTAACTATGAACTAATTAAGCATGTTAAGCATTAAATTTTTCCCACATCTTAGGCTTTCTATCCCATTAATTTAAACAGGCTTATCGCTTATTAATATCTGCGTAAATCTGTTTCTTGCTATTCTATCTGTATTATTTTGGAATACACTCAAAAAATCACAGTCCAACTCTTTGACATTACCAAAAAAACGCTATCTTTGCACTCCATTTGAAAAAACATCAATTTTACAGATATGAACGCAATAGTAGAAATAGCCGGACAACAATATAATGTAGAGGCAGGACAAGAGTTGCATGTCAATCAACTCAAAGCCGAAGCCGGCGATACATTAACTTTCGATAAAGTAT
>CALCMV010000412.1 GCA_937967535.1 uncultured Saprospiraceae bacterium | reverse complement strand
TTTCGTAATAAACTCATTATCAATTAGTTGAATTTAATTAAAAATAAATAAAATGTGATATTTTTTATTTTATAAATTTTTGTAAAACAAAAGTTTATAAAAATCCGAATTTCCTAATTCCCAAATGTCCAAAGTCCAGTTTGATAATGATGACGACTGCGGATGCGGACCTTCTACGGTAGCATCCATCCCCTTTCAAAATAGTGGTCCGGGCTGTACTACTTACGGTACATTTGGTTGTAATGGCAACCACAATGTACAGGTCGAAATTTGTTGGGATTACGTCACACCACCACCGCCCAACGACGACTGTGCAGGAGCCATAGCCGTAGGTGCAGGTGCGACTCCTTTCACACTTTTGGAAGAATGTAGCGGACCGGATATTACCTCCTGTTCCTTCAATGATTATAATGATATTTGGTATGAATATACAGTGGGTAATTGTCACCTTGAACAATTAGTTATTGATACAGAAGGTAGTAATTACGATACCGCTTTAAGTATATTTGATGCTTGTGGAGGTAATGAAATTGATTGCGACGACGACGGTGGTTCGGGTTTATTATCTAACATCACAATTAATGATTGCATCGCTCCCAGAACAACTTTTTTTATTCGGGTTTCAGGCTGGAATGGCGCAGACGGCACAGGCACACTCAACATCACCGAAACCCTTGACGACGAGCCGCCCACCTTCACCAATTGCCCCACCCAAGCCGACATCTCTGCGGATGCCAACTGCATGGCAGCCATCCCCAATTTCACTACAAGCGCCACTGCCACAGATAATTGTGACAACACCGTAAGCATCACCCAATCCCCTGCGGCGGGTACTATGGTCGGACTCGGCGCACAGACCGTCACGCTCACCGCTACGGATGATTGCACCAATTCAACTTCTACTTGTGTTATCAATTTTAATGTCGTGGATGATGCCGACCCCGTATGTGTTGCTCAAAATGTCACTGTAAATATTGACGCTTCGGGCAATGCCAGCGTTACCGTCGCACAAATCGACGGTGGTAGTAGCGATAATTGCGGCATCACCTCCACCACCATTTCCGCCGGACAAACGGCTTATACTTGCGATGACATTGGTTCATCATTTACCGTTACTTTGCAAGTCATGGATGCCGCAGGCAATACAAGCACTTGCGATGCTACCGTCATCGTAGCCGACCCTGACGGCAATTGCTGCACTCCACCAATGGCTATTTGTCAGGATATTACGGTACAATTAGATGCCACAGGAAATATCGCTATCACCGCCGCTGATATAGATAATGGCAGTACCGCCGAATGTGGTTTAGCTGCCCTCACCATAGACAATGCCGATTTTGATTGTGCCAATATTGGAACAAATAATGTCACCCTCACCATCACCGATATTAATGGCGATACTGACGAATGTATGGCTGTCGTGACAGTGGAAGATAACGTTGCGCCAACTGCCTCCAATCCTCCGCCTATCAATGTAGAATGTCCGGCAGATATTCCGGCTGCCGACCCCGCAGTTGTTAGCGATGAAGCTGATAATTGCTCGGCTACCGTTGTTTTTGAAAATGACGAATCTGATGGAGCTACCTGCCCCGAAACCATTACACGTACATTTAGTGTTTCTGACCCTTCGGGTAATGCTATTGAGGTCACACAAATGATTATCATTGAAGATGTCACCCCACCCGTTCCACCCGCACCACCTGCGGATGTAACCGAACAATGTAGTGCTGACGTTCCACCACCAATTGACCTGACAGCAAGCGATAATTGTGATGGTAATATTACCTGAATAAATGAGTAAATTTGAAATGAAATAATGTTTTAATGAATCAATAAATCAAGCGTAAAAACATTTACTCATAGCAGTTGGACATTGGAAATTAAGTAAAACATTTTTTTATACAATAGTGTGTGCAATTTTTTTATTTATTATGAATAACAATCAATTATAAATAAAAATAATTTTAAATATTATTTATAAAATATTAATTATAATTTTTTTTATGAAAAATAAAATTATAATTTGTTTCAATTATAAAGAATTGCACGAACTATTGTTTAACTGTAAACGGAGTTAGAGCATGTTTAAAAATGCACTCAAATAAACATTTTCATTAATTTCATAAAAAAAATATGCAACATTTCACCTTTTTGTGCGTCTAAAAAAAACGTTTTTAAATATTAAGATTATCTTTAACATAAAAGTGTTTTTTTTATTTAAAAATTACGCTTATATAACAATGTGTTCGCCAAATTTTGTCCTGATAATTATCGGGACAAAATTGGCGAACACATTAATTAACAAATCTCTCAGCCAAAATCCAAGCCTTCCATCGCCAAGTTTTTCTTGTAAAATATAAATCATTAAAAATGAAGAAGAATACATTAATACTGTGTGCAATGTTATTGTACACCCTGACAGCATTTACCCAAGATATACTTATTGACTACAATTCTACATGGCGATACTACGATGCCGGCAATGAACCTCCGGACAATGGCAATAATTCATGGGAA
>CALCMV010000411.1 GCA_937967535.1 uncultured Saprospiraceae bacterium | reverse complement strand
GTACACTTCAGGTTAATTTATACAATATGCAAGGACAGCAAGTAAGCACAATCTACAAAGCACAAACAGCAATAGGATTACAACAAATTAACATTGATAAAACAAATCTGCCACGAGGTATTTATTTTATTCATGTCAGGTTTGTATCAACAGATAGTATGATAGCAAACAAGACATTTAAACTATTGATTTAAAACTAATAAATAAACGAATAAACAAATAATTAAACAACATTAAATATTCTAATAAATAACAATTTTGTTCAAGCTGTATTTAGCTGATTATTATTATTTTATACTTAAAATTTAAAAAGAAAGCATGATATATCTCCCCCTTTGGAGGGGTGTCTTGCGACGTCAAGTTGTGACTTTGAAAAAGACGCAAAGTTGTAACTGTTTCGCAAGATTTCTCGACATTTGTAAGTTGAAACCCTTCGTTTTTACCGATAAGGGCATCAATTTCGTAAGAATGACGAACTTCAATCCACTGGATAGTTGGAAAACGGTTACAACTTATGTCGTTTTGTCCGTCACAACCTGACGTCGCAAGACAAGGGGGTTGGGGGAGGAAAAACAGCCGAAAATCCTCCCCCCAGCCCCCTCCAAAGGGGGAGATAGTCCGCGTTCTATTTTTACACTCAAATTTGAATCACATATTTATCTGATAATAAATTAAATACAAATTATAAAAAATCGTTGTTCAGTAGAATATTTTGATAATTAAAAATTAACAAATTAAATATTTTTTATCATTCAAAATTCAAAAATTGGCGAACACATTGATTTCAGTACGACCATTTTTTGAAGAAATATATTTTTTAATACAAGAAAACTCACACATTTACCTCTCACCCTCTCACCAATACAATACGTCCGCTTTCCCATTTATCATTATCAAAATGACACTTCACGACATACACACCGGAGGGAAAATCGCTGATGTCGAGTTGGAAATTTTGAGTACGGCTGCCTGTGCGTCGCATCAGGAGTTTGCCATTGAGGTCGGTGACAAAAATCTCTTCAATATTTTCCTCTGACTTTACAGTGAACGGTCCTTTGGTCGGATTGGGATAATATTCCCATACGATTTGTTGATTGCCTTGCCCGTTGATAATATCGTCAATCACATCATCGTAACGCTCGTCGCAGTCCGGTATTTCACTAAATTGCGTGATGACACGCACCAGCAAATCATTCAATAATTCAACTTTATAATCATCCGTTGTCGGCTCAATATGCGAGCCGCCGATGCCGCTATGGTCGGTCAGGAAAGTATATGTGCCATTGGTAGCAAGTGCCATCGCACGCATCAGATATTCCGTTGCCTTACGAATCCCCGAACACGCTACGGGAACGATGCGGATGCCTTTTGCGGCAGCTTTTTTGGTGAGTGCCGCCATTTTTTTATTGACTTCTTCGGAGCTATGCGGCGGTGCATCCAAGACCAAAAACAGCAGTCGGCTCGTACTTTCATCGCTCCAATTCAACTCATTCAATGCCACATCAAGCGCATCTTCTACCGCTTCGGGATAATCGCCGCCACCATCTGCATTTTGTTTTTTAATAAAATCAAGCGTCTTGGAAATATTGGTCGAAAAATTACTCTTTCGGGTCAAGTATTTATCCCCTGTATCGCGGTAAAATACACTGCCAAGATTGACCCGCGTATCGGGCATTTCGTCTTTTACACGCCCGATGACATCATTCAATTCGGCTTTCAGATAGCTGATTTCATCGCCCATCGACCCCGTTGCATCCACTACAAACGCAATATCAACTTGCGATTTGGCAGCCTTACACGCCACCGGAACTTGAATGGTATTGATGCCTTCCTGAAAAATACTGACATCTTTGAGCTCGTAGGATTTTGATTGATGTTTTACGACAATTTTGTGCGCGTCGGTATCGCTTTTGTCAAACATTTTATCCCACAATTCTGCTTTTCCCGTATTGTCCGTTTTGGCTTGCCACAGTACCCTGCCCGACTTGCTTTGCAATTCGACGGGCGTATTCGTCAGGGGTGCGCCTTCTTCGGTGACGACCTGTACGGCATAGCGTTTTTCGGGTAGCATTGACCAACGCTCGGCATGTTCGGCGAGGTCTTCCTGCGAGATGTCCGTCCACAAATCCCACTTACTAAAGTCATTGACTTCTCCGGCGGTGAGTTGGCGAGCCTTAGGGAGTTGTTCCCTTACTGCTTTTGCCTCAAGCATTTCTTTTTTTAATTTCTCTCTTTCAGCTTTATTAGTCGTTTTTCCTCTGACCCTCTTGGGTTCAGACCTTAGATCCATATCGGCAGCCCCATGCTCTCCCCAACCTTCTGATTTTCCGATTCTTACAACATCTTCTTCAGAATATGCAATGTCTGCTGACGGTGGTGGCGGTGGCGGCGGTGCCGAACTTGGTACCGGACGTTCTGCGGATTTGCTTTTGGCGGAATAGTCACTCTTTGTGATGGTTCTGCTCCGCGTATCTTTGGAAGATGATACTGTGACTTCATCCAATGTAGGAGGAGGAGGAACGCTACGATGTTCGGCAGTTGATTGATTGGCAGATTTACAGGCGGTCAACCAAAGGATAAGCGCCAAAAACATAGTGAATAATATTATTTTTTTCATGTTGGTAAATTTAATTTTCGATATAGGATTTGCAAGTGGTTAAGCACAAATATATATTTTAAGATGTAAAAAGTCGTTATTTTGGTGTATGGCAATGCAATAATAATCTGACTATCATGCCAATATGTTCGTAAAATTAAGAGTAATGCCATTCCCATAAACGATTTAATTGAGTACCAAAGTACAATGTGTTTGCCAATTTTGTCCCGATAATTATCGGGATGAATGAATAATTTTGAATGATAAAAAATATTTGATTTGTCTATTTTGTATCTTTGTCAGGGTGCAGGACAAATCTTTAATTTTCAATGATGGATGGCATTGGGCTTGAATTTAGGCTAAAACTCGTCAGACATTTAAACTTTGTCGGGAAATGAGATCATCGGTAGATTTTGAAAATGTCTGACGAGTTTTAGCCCAAATTCAGAAAAAATATCTCAACCTAAATGTAAATACATTTTCATTTTAAAAATATATTATTGTCAAGTTAATTTAAAATTCGTAAAATATTGATAATCAAGAATATTAGTGGGAACAAAAACGAATCGCACCCCTCTTTTTTTGAATTATAAATTTTATCTAAAAAAATCATTATCAAAAAATTATCCGCGAGAAAAAAATTAATATTTAGATTATTTTACAAAATAATAAAAGAAATTATTTAGTTATTATAATTACAAACTACTGATTATCAATTTTTTATTTATTAAGAAATACTAAACCTGACGCTAATCCGATAATTATCGGGACAAAATTAGCGAACACATTTACATTCATTCAAAATTATTTATGAAAAATACATTACTTTTTATCACGCTAATTTTTGGAGTATTTGCTTGTAAAAATACTTCTGAAAACAGCCCTGCACAAGAAAAATCCAAGATGGAAAATTCAGCAAAAAAAACCGCGCAAAATACAACGACTGACTCTGATATTCGATGGACAAAAATCGGTTATGACCTCGAAAAAATCAGACCTACAGGCTTGAAAACAGGCATGAAAGCCCCCGATTTTAGCCTCAAAGCCCCCGACGGAGAAGTTGTAAAATTGAGCGAAGAATTGAAAAAACACCCTGTTGTGTTGTTGTTTTATCGCGGGCAATGGTGTCCGGTGTGTGCCCGTTATTTAGCCCGATTTCAGGAAAGCGCACCACAAATAGCGGCAGCAGGTGCGCGGGTTATCGCCGTTACGCCCGAAACCAACGAGAACATCGCAAAAACCATTGAAAAATCAAATATTGACTTCACCATTTTGTATGATGCAAATGAAAGTGTGATGAGCGATTATAAAGTCTTATTTTCGGTGACGGATGATTATCAAGATAAAATCAGAAAGGGACTCAAAAGCGATATTGCAGTGAATAATGGCAAAACGGAAGCAAAACTGCCCGTTCCCGCCACTTATGTTATCGGGCAAGATGGCATCATAAAATTCGTTCAATTTGATTTGAATTATAAAAATCGCGCTTCTGTTGAAGATATTGTGAAACACTTATAAAATTGGCTTGCGGAGTGGATTTAATGCTATTGAACCACGAAGCGCATAAGGACACCACAAAAACCAAACCTGCCCCGTTGAAGAACGAGCTTGGTTTGATTTTGATTTGAGATTTACATTTAGCAAAAATAATTATATGTATCGTTTTTTCTTAGTTTTAATTGTATTGATATTTGGTGTTTCGCTACAAGCACAAAGTCCGTGGACGCAGGAACAAGGCAGTGGTTTTGGGCAATTTTCATTAATAAGCATTCCACCGTACAATACATTTTTTGATAATATGATAGATGGTGGGCGAGTTTCTGAAAGAAGATATTCGGAAATCATCACACAAATTTACGCAGAATACGGCATCTTGGGAAAAACAACCCTTGTTTTGGATGCCCCTTTCAAAATCCTGAGTGCGGGGGAATTGGAGAATGCGCCGATACTGCCCACAGAAGCGGGAACACTTGCGGCTTTGGGCAATATCCGGCTCGGTATACGTCAGAATATTCTGGATGATGGTCTGCAACTTACAGCACAATTAATGGCAGAATTGCCAACAGGAAGATACGATGATGCTACAGGGCTTCGCACAGGTTTCGATGCCCTGACGCTACTCCCTATGCTGAGTGTAGGTGGCGGATTTGGCAAAAGCTACGTTTATGGATATGGTGGTGTCGGATTTCGCACGAATGAATACAGTACGATTTGGAATACCGGTTTTGAAGCCGGTTTTAATGCTTCCGAGCAGTTTTGGGCAATGATATTTTTCGATGTGATGCAGTCTTTGGAGAATGGTAATCGCATTGACCCGCCCAATAATCTCGAATCAGGTTTTTATGTCAACAATCAATCATGGGCTTCGCTCGGCTTAAAATTATTGTACAATTTCAACGATAATATCGGCTTGTCTTTTTCCACAACCTTGTCTGCCTTTGCGGGAAATCAGGTTGCGGAATCACCTTCATTGGCGATTGGTGTGTTTACAGAATGGTAATAACTGACGTTACGCAGTAACGTGTCCACAGTCTTTCAGTCGGCAGTCCGCAGTTGGACGCGAGCGTGTTTCACGTATGTCTGCGGACTATTAGTGAAAAACATTTTTGAATATCCAAATCAAGTGTTTTCCATAACATCAGTAATGCTATCATGTTTTCTTCGTCTTCCCTTACATGCGAGTAGCATTATACATGCTTTTCTGCGTGGTAGGAGGAGCGCACCAATGGTCCGCTTTCTACATAATTAAATCCTTTATTCAGCCCGACCTCTTTGTACATCGCAAAGGTATCGGGATGTACAAATGTTTCTACATTGAGGTGCAGTTTGGTGGGTTGGAGATACTGCCCGATGGTGAGGACATCGCAGCCGTGCGCCACTAGGTCGTCCATGATTTCAAATACTTCTTCGTCCGTTTCGCCTAAGCCGACCATGATGCCGGATTTGGTGCGTTTGCCGTAGTCTTTGGTGCGTTGGATTTGTTCGAGACTGCGTTGGTATTTTGCCTGTGGGCGTACTTTGCGGTAGAGACTTTTGACTGTCTCCATATTGTGAGATACCACTTCCTGTCCGGCATTAATCATCGTTTCGAGGGCTTCCCAATTGCCGCGTACATCGGGTATGAGGGTTTCAATCGTGGTATCAGGGCAGCGCATTTTGACCTCGCGCACGGTTGCGTGCCAGATAGCCGCCCCTCTGTCTTTCAATTCATCGCGATTTACGGAGGTGATGACAGCATGTTTGACTTTCATCAACTCAATTGCCTCTGCTACTCGGCGTGGTTCGTCTTCGTCGTACTCATTTGGTCGCCCTGTTTTGACCGCACAAAATGAGCAAGAGCGCGTACAAGTATTTCCCAAAATCATAAAGGTAGCAGTACCCGCACCCCAACATTCGCCCATATTCGGACAATGCCCACTTTGGCAAATAGTGTGCAGTTTATACTCATCCACAATATTGCGGACATTGCGGTAGGTGTCACCCATCGGCAATTTGACCCGCAACCAGTCCGGCTTCCGCCGACGTTCTTCTTTTTTGACTACCGGTAAATCTATCATTTCGTTGACTTGTTACTATACTGTGAACGTGGTAAATTTCGGAAAATATCAGTTTTCCGAATGAACCCGTAATGACTGCTTTAGCTGTCAAGTATATTATTATTTTTATTTATAAAAAATTTAAAAACAATAATTTATAAATTTATTTTTACTCTACTTGACAGCTAAAGCAGTCATTACAGTTTTTCGAAATTTACACCGTTCACAGTATAAGTTGAAATTGAGTTTAAAATTGAGAAATTATTTTATCAATAAAAAAACAATATTATAGAACATGTAAAGTTCGGATTTTGTTGAAATTTTCACCTTATTTCCACAATCGGACTTTGGATATTGGGGAAAGTCCACTAAGACTATTGTATTTCCTCTTCATTTTCAAATGCTGATTCATCTATATTTTCGGGATTTATTATTAAGAAATTAGTGGTGGATGCCATGCGAAAATATTTGGCGAGTGGTACTTTATCAAGGGGAACTTCATTTTCCGAATAGCTCTCCAATATTTGTTTTAAATCTGCCCGCCAAATATCACGTTGGTTTTCTATAGCAGACATTACGGTTTTCGTACCCGATTTTTCTTCTAATAAAGCCACGAGTTTTTCCGTTTCTTTTTTTATAGGGTCATAAGTTTTTTGCAAAGCGCGAAGCTCGCGGCGACACTCCATTTTAGCTTTTTTGTTGCTTTTTTCAATGGCGGCACAAGCGGTTTTTTTATCTTTGATGGATATGTTGAATGTCCCTATTTTTTCGCGCAATCCGCTTATTTGTGTTTTATCTGCCGAAGTCATGGCGGCTTCGAGTGCCTTGCGATGTTCTAATATTTTGGGCAATACGGATTTCATACGATACTCCTGCAATTGCTTTGAAAATGCTTTGCGGTCTTCGGGGCTGAGTTGCTTTTCTTCTGCTGCTCGTTTGCGCTCATTGGCGAGGCTTTGTTTATAAAGTTTATTGAAGACTAACATTTCTTTGGGTTTCAGGATGTCACTCAACTCGGTACGGCGCGATTTGAGGAGATTTTGCATGACCTGTTTTTTGCTTTTCGGATTGTTGAATTGCTGTTGTTGTATTTCTCTCGTTTGGGCTTCGTATTTTATTATAATATCCTTCATGCGTTGAGCGTCCGCTTCATCCAATTGTAGACTGTCTTGAACAGTTTGTAGGGCAGCTATGATGATGGCTTCATTATTTTGGTCGGGTTTGGCAGTGGATTGTACGGGCGTATCGTTTTTGCAACTTATCAGAAATCCAATATATAAAACACTGATTAGTAGGTATATTTGATTTGATTTAAACATGCTCCAAATTGCTGTGAGTTAGTTAATTAGTTATTAAGTACAACTCTTTTATATTAAATTAATTTAAAATATAAAAGAGGTAGGACGCGGGTATTTTACTGAATTTTAACCATTTTTAAGTTGATTAATTTGATGCCAAATATATAGCTTTATTGTTTGTTTACTGAAAACTTGTTGGACACCTTTTGTAAAAAAATATTTTTCATATAATATTTTATTCTTATCAAACAGACAATAATTTGATTATTATAATTTTACGAAGTAAAATAATTTTTAATTTAATATTTAATCAAAATAAACCTATTTTTTAAATTGTTGCTAATAATTTTTGTTGTAATTTTAGACGTTTAAATTTGCTCTGAAAATAATGACTTCGCCAAATTAATAATTTAATTTAAATTGAAATTTACAATTAATTAGTCTTAAATTTTTTATAAAAATTAAAATTAATAAATTATACTTAGTGAAAGAAATTAAATAAATTCGACAGAAATGCGCCGTTATTTTTCTTTGTAAAAGGCTTAAAAAAACTGAGCATAGCCGAGCTATACGAAGTCTTTTTTAAGTTTTTTACAATGGAAAAGAACAAGCATAGCTGTCG
>CALCMV010000410.1 GCA_937967535.1 uncultured Saprospiraceae bacterium | reverse complement strand
ATGTTACGCATCGAAAACGACATCATCGTATATACCGAAAGAGCCATAATAGACCGCGACGACACCCGCGAGCGCATCGAAGAAATGACCGACCTTGCTGTAGAACTCGCCGAAATTATTGAGGGTTTTGCAGAAAGCCATAGAGCAGGTGTCTAAGGTAGCATAATGCCTCCGGCTTGCGCCGCGTCCTACAAGAAAAAATATGAAAGCAAACAAAAAAGCTGAAGTATCACAAACCCGCACACAACGCAAAGCAGCCTTCATGGAGCGATTGCAATATATGCAATTGCGCGAGACCCCTTATTTTCCATTCACCAATCTACCCGACACCGAGCGACTATCATTTGAGATGGTCAATGAACACAATTATCCGGCGATATACGACTTGTTCCGCGACGACCCAAGCCCCTTTGTTATTGACGAATACAAAGACTGGGACAAACTCGAAGATTACATGGATTATCAATTGTATTGGAATAGAAATGCTACCAAACGAGCATCATGTGATTGGCTCGTCCAATTAAAAAGCACCAAAGCAACCATAGGCATCGTCAATCTCTACGAATTGAGGCGCGAAACCTTCAACGACCACCACAAAAGAGGCTTCATCGGTTACAACATCGCACAGCAGCACCGACGACAATATTACGCCACCGAAGCCGTCAAACAATTGATACAATACACTCACAATCAACACAATTTGAATAAATTAGTCGCGCATCTCGAAAAAGAAAACACCGCTTCCAGAGACTTCCTGCTGAAATTGGGATTTACCAATTGCACAGAAGAATATTATTATTCAGATAAATATGATTATTATGAGCTTGTTCGATAGAGGTTTGGCGTATATTCTTCTTATTGGATTAGTATTAAGTCAAGTAACCGCTTGCGGAGTAAAAAAAGGAAATACACTTGCTACGCTGAATGATAAAATACCAGACAATCCATCCGTCAGACTTGATTTTAATATACTCCCCAAAGCAGTTAGCTTTGAAGGAATGAAAGTAATGGAATACATTAATTCTGAACTCTTAACCACTGTAAGACATACTAATTTGACCAATTATTCTTTAAGATTATATCATCACAATTTCATAATTTTTGAAAATTATGAGATAAAAAATATAAATGGTGAGCGTAAAGATAATTTGTTACATGGTTATGATTACTCAATTGTTTTCGACCCTGACGACCCTTATTATGCCTCAATAATGCTTGAGCCAAAAGGGTTTATAATGGACACTTTAAACATCATTAGAGACTTCAGATTCGACTTGGCAGAACCGGACACCTTCTTAATCAGAATCAAAAAATATCAAGACGAAAATTTCATATACTCGAATTGGGATACATTAATTGTTCGATAAAGTATTAGTATTTAAAAATACGTAAATTAAATTATAATTAATTGATAATCATATTTTTAAGTAAAAATTGTAATGTATTAAAAATACTTTTTTTCTAAAAAGAGGTTTGTACGCCCGCAGTATGTTCCTCTATATTTGTGATAACTTAATTTTGGAATTAAATTAGTTATCAATGAAACAAATATATCAAATCAGTGCGTTCATTATCTTGCTCGGTCTATTTTCCGGTTGTGCTTCATTCGATTATAGCACGGTACGTGTGAGTGATAAAGTTAAGAATTATAAAGACCTGACAAAAATGAATGGAGTATATGAAATGTGCTCATACGCTCATTTAGTGGAGCGTGGTGTACTCAGTCGTGATAGTTCAAGTTGTGGTATTCCTTGGTTGTATTTTATGCTTCTTTCTCAAGAAGCGACTGAAAAACGAGTACAAATTATGAGGGAAGAGTACCGTATTAGCAGGAACGCTATCAGAGATTCTATTACGGCAAATTTGATTTTTGACGACTACGACTCAACTATAGAAGCATCCAATCAAGAAGCGACTGAAAAAGAAGCACAAATCGTGAAGGAGAATTACCGTGTTGGTGTCAACGTTATCTCCAAAGATTCTATTGAGATAAACTTGATATTTAACGACTCAATTATAGAAACATCCATCCTAACAGGAAAACTCAAAAGAAATGGTCTGTTTTATCCCGATGGGAAAAATTCTTTTGAATGTCAGGGTATTCCATACATACTCGGCGGGTGCGAACACCTTAGATACAGAATAGGTATAAAAAAAGGTGGTGGTTTGTTAGTAGAGAAAGCATATGAATCAGCTGGTGCTTTTTTGCTCTGGATTTGGAGTGGTTATGGTTTTAATATTACATATTATTATGAAAAAATAGAATCAAACAGCGTAAGGCGCAATGTTGAATGAAAAAATACCTGATTTTATCGAAAACATTTCAACTCCTTTTGCTAATATCTTTCATATCAGTAGAAATTAACAGTTTGCGCTCAGGTTTGGCTTATAGGTATCAATATTTACTCATTTTATACTACATCATTCCAACTCTAATTTTGTGGGGACTAATAGATTGGTATGCCTATTCAAAAATTAAAACAACAAATAATTATATAAGAATAATTCCATTTATAATAGTGCTAATTTTATATATTGCTTTGAGTTTTGAAGGTAAATATTCGATAGAACGTGTTAGTTTGATATTT
>CALCMV010000409.1 GCA_937967535.1 uncultured Saprospiraceae bacterium | reverse complement strand
TTTGATAATGCCTTTGCGCTTTTTTCCTTCTCCGTTGATGAAGTTGAATCCATCAATTTTTGGTTCAATAATTCTTAGGGCATCAAGCACCTTATCTTGTTGTGGTGTTAATGTTATTTTGTCCCAATATTCATCTAATTTATCAGAAATTCGATGATGTACGAAACAGGATGAGTACTCATTAGTCTGTTTGGAAAATCTACTCAAGGTTAAGGTATCATTTGAACTGACATCAATGCGTGTATCATTTGAGTTAATATTGATTGATAACGAAATTCCTTGCGGACTTGTCGTGTACGCTTCATTTGTTTTTTCTGAATAAATCTTTTTACCGTTTTCAGTATAAAATTTTAAAAATTTCAAGGTAAGTAATTCGTTATCAGTACCAATTTTTATAATATTTTTATTGTCAAATACTAATTCGTAATCATGAAAAAAGCCCAAAAGTGTTTTCAAATCCACATTAAAAAAAATGGACTTGGTTTGAGTTGAATTAAAATCTTCATTTCTATAGACCAATAATTCAGGCAGATACATCATGCCGCCTCGCCCCGCATAAATATGCAAAGCCTCCAACACCGAAGTCTTCCCCGTATTATTTTTCCCGGTAATCAAATTGACACGCCCCAATGACTCAAATTCAAGCGATTTGATTTGCCGGAAGTTTTTTATTTGAAATGATTTTATCATAAAAAATCTTGATTCGTATTTTACAAAAATACAAATAAAAAACGGTGTATCAAATTGCTTTGATACACCGCAGACATTAGCCTTTTGAGAAAGTCCCTATTTAAAGATGAATATTTTTCCGGTTTTGGTATAACTGCTAACAATCTAATAGGCACGTGGTAGCAGTTACTAGCATGCTTGTAGGCTTAGGATAGCTGGAAAAGGAGTATTGGCGTTGACCACTGAACGAGGGGTGAAAAAATTCCTAGTTACCATCGGGTTGATTTGTGTTTTAGTTTTGCTTGGTCTTAAAATAGCAGGATATTCTTTATGAATACCCTGCATAATCATTGTTCGAGAAAGAAGTTTGGGGTTACTCTTGCAAGAGTGCTTTGACATTGTTTTTGACATTTTTGATTTAAAGAGAGCCGAACATCCTTCCCTAAAAAGTATGTTCGGACAAAGACAAGACAGTGTGATAATCGTCTTTATAAACTCCTAATGAAGCTGATGTTTTTTTGATTCGAGAGCGGATAAAGCAAAGTTATTTTCCTAAAATCTACACATGTCCTACTTTGCTTTCTCTCTAAATCATATTGCAATATTCGTTTATTTTACATATTCATACAAGGTAAATTTACACTTAAAAAGCCACTTTATTTTAATAAAAAATAGATGATTTTATTTTTATTTAAGTGGTAATATTTTGATTTTCAGGGATTTAACTTTTTTTACTTTTTCTTGCAATTACGTATTTATATTCACAAAATTCGCTCGATAATGCGGCAATTTCGCCATATTTTTTTCGTTAATAGATGACGAACATGTACATTAGCCTGACAAAAAATATTTCTTTCCGATATTCAAATAAGATTTAATCATGACAGAAAAAGAATTAATCACAATTCTACACACACTTGATACAAAAGAAATGAGAGGTTTCGGTAGATTTTTGAAGGGAACAGCCGAAAGAACATCGCAGGATAGAATTGCTTTTTTTGATTATTTAGAAAAGTATCACCCCAAATTTCCACCAAAAAAAATAGAGCGTGAATATATCGCTCAAAAGCTGTTTTCCGATGTTCCCGACCCACTTAGAAAAGTCAGGGAATTGGCGAATAATGTGGGGGCAGTCTTAAAAGATTTTCTGGTGCAGGAAGAGTTGAGAAAACAAAAAGAACAGTACGATTTTCTATTGTTGGAAGCCTACAAAAGACGTAAATTGGATAACTTTTTTTTCAAGAAAGCCGATGAAATAGACAAGGCTTGGAAGCGAAAGAAACCTGTAGGAATAAAACAACTGTCCAATGAGTATCTACTGAAAAAGACAGCTTTTACACATCCCGGTTATATTCAAACTAATAAAAGTCTGATTACTTACGAGGTATTAACTCGGCAATTGGATAAGTATTATTTTGCCGAAAAATTGTTCTGGACTTCTTGCCTAAAAGTGACAGAAGATTTTGTCAATACATCCGGTGCCGATTTTATCGAAAAACAATATCTCATCCGCGAAATTCTTGAAAATAATAAGTCTTTACAAAATAGTCAGATTGAGTTTCTTGCGGAGGTGCTTGATGTGCTTATCACAGAGCATTTTCAAAATTATCCTCAGTTAGAAGAACGGTTTATTGAAAATGTATTATCATTTGATGAGTCGGAAAGAAACGATTTAATAGATATACTGAATCATATTTCTTTACGAGATTATACGATTAGCAAGCAAGAAGCGCACAAAAGGGCTTTTGGATTGAACAAACAAGCTATAGAAAAACAATGGATTTTTAGAGATGAGTATTTGTCTGGTTTTCGTTTTCTAAATATTGTAGGCACAGCCTGCTTGGTTGAGGATTTAGATTGGGCAAGATATTTTATAGAGACTTTCGGGATAACTTTGGGTAAGGATGAAAGAGATGATATTGTGTCAATTGCTCACGCAACCGTGGATTTTAAGGACGGATTATATGAAAGGGTCACAGATAGATTGTTGCACACGCGATTCCGAAACATTCTTTATAAAGTCTATGAGCGAACCTTTCGACTGCGATGTTATTATGAATTGAGACACAGTGAGTTATTTAGCCCTCTTGCTCAATCTTTCAAAGATTTTTTACGGAGTCATCGCAAAAAAGATCTTGCCGAAGATTTTGCACAAGGGGTCTTGAATTTTATCAGATTTGTGTGTGAGTTAGAAAAAAGACGCTATGAATTTAGACCTGATATAGCTCCTGTTTTGGAAGAGATTAAGTCCTGTGATAATGTAGCCTTTAAAAAATGGCTTATAGAAAAAGTCGAAGAATTGATAAAAAAATAATGCACCCAAACCGAATATATTTACGGCTTGAGTGCTTTCCTCCAAATGAGTGCTTAATCAACTAGAATTATAGATTGAATAGTTCGGGATTCAATTTCATTGTTTTCGTCGTCGTCATACAAGCAGGAGTTGCGGCTTTCCCACATCAATTGCCCATTATTGACTTTAAATCTTATGGAAAACTCATCGGTACCCCATGCTGCCCCATTAAAATAGGTAGCACTTATTCTTAAATTGTAATTCGTATTATTTTGCTGTGCGAATGAACTCTCTGTCGGTGTCTCGTTTATGCTGTAAGAAATATCTTGAACAGCTGTATTAGAGTTGTTGGACGATTCATAATCGGTACTTTTAGTGATAGGAAATACCACACTAAGGTCTATATTACCTTGTACATTTGCTGCCGGAAGGATATAAATTGGAATTTCCTTCAGGTTACAGGGCGTTCCTCTGTCAATAAGGTCGGGGCTTTGGTCAGGTACGGAGTCAATGCTTTCTTGCTCACAAGCAAACGTGAATAAGCATAGCATCAATAAAAAGCTTAGATACTGCTTCATAATAGATAACGATTTTAGATTTAGGAAAATAACTTGAAGTGTAAAACTAAATACTTTTTCCAACTCAATTCCTGTAGATTTTAATTCTATTTACGTGTTTATTTTGCCATAAAATAATATTAATAATGTTTAATATTCTGTATGATAATTTTTTATAGTTAAAAATAAAGGAACGTGATTACTGCTTTATATAGAGAAATGAAAATAGAGCATCCCTTATCAAAGGATGCCCCATTTTCATTTCTGTAGATTATGACTTTTTGCCGCGTTCCTTAGTGTATTGGCAGAAAAAAATTAAACGTGATATCAAAGCGCGTAAATGAAAAACGGCGTATCAAAGCAATTTGATACGCCGCATATAATTTATAGTATTTTTGTCTCACTACTTATTCACAGTGAAATCCGGGTTCGTTGGTACAAACTTGCGTTACATAAAGTACACCATCTACATTATAATCAATAATTACAGGGTCGGTGTCTTTCATTCTCAATTTTTTATCGTTTCCGGGTATCCACCAACCTCCAAACTCGTCTTTGAATGTATGGGTTTTGCCTGTGTGTGTAGCAGGCGTAGCTTGTGTTTGTAAAGGCTGTTGGCAAGTACAACCATCTTCATCATTACCAAATACAGGTCCGTTGAAATTTACATCAAGCAGTGCGTCTGTTTTTCTCCATTTTTTACTGCCAAATATTCCACCGGAACGGTATTCGTAATATTTGATTTTACCTTTCAAATCTTGGTCCAAGATACTGTTGAATATCCATGCATTGGTACCCATGTCATAACGATATTTAATCTTTTTATTATCATCTGTTGGATGAACTGCTTCCTCCCAACTGGATTGCGGATTTTCATCGCAGCATCTAATGCCTGTCGCATCAACGGTTTGTGAGAAACTAGCTGAACCTCCGGGGCATTGTTCGGAATAAATAATCAGGGTGACTTCAAAGTCCTTATCACATTCATAAGTATGTGTGGGGTGCATTTCAGTGGAGGTCTGTCCATCTCCAAACTGCCACATTACATTACTAATTGTACCGTGAGCAACAGAAGATAAATTATTAAAACTTACAACATTGTCAATACCAACAGTGTGAGAAAATTCGGCGGTACATCCGCCTAACTCAATATCTTTACATTCTGTATCAGAGCAGACCAACTTTCTGAGCATATTGACATTGAATTGTTGTACACAAGTAGTATCACCATCGGTGATTTCTTTTACATAAAAATAAGTAGTATCAGGTACTACATCATACTCGTTGTAAGTAACACATATGGTTTTTGTACCCGGATTGTTGTAGTCTAATGTAAATGAAGTTTCATTCATATGGTTGTTGCCGGGAATGGCACTCCATACAATGCTTTTGTCGCCACCTGTGATAGCACTTCCGGTATATTCTACAAATACATCAAGTGTATTGTGGTTAATTTGAAAATCAAAATCAGCAATACATTTATTACCGCTGCCTCTTAGCTCAAGTTCTATATCTTTGTTTTTTAGCAAATTAGGTGTTAGTTGCAAAGAACCGTTTAAGATGTTTTTGAGTGTTTCTTTCTCTTGAATAGGTGCTTTTGCGCTTGCGTCATCGCCGATGTAGATGATTTTGTCTTCGATTTGTATGATACCGTCAATGCTTAATAGCGTAGCCAGTACATCATCAATAACAGGAGGGTCTTTGACCACCGAAGGGTCAGCTCCATCTTCTAGCATACTACATTCGTAGCGTTCGTAGATACTACGCATTGATTCAAAGCTAGCTCTTTCTGCTTCCCATTGGTCTAAAGCAGGATTGGTGAAGCAATCTGAGTATTCTTCAATGATAGCATTTTGCCCTGATTCTATCAGGTAGTTCAATTCACGATAGGTTCTGGCAAAATCTCTTTCATAGGTAAAAACAAGATAGGTTCCTTCTTCCCAGTTTTTTGTAAATGAAGGAGCACCTCTGTTGTCTCCTTCTTCAGGTCTGTCGTCTCCTTCTTCGTAACGGTCGTCGTCTCTACTACGGTCGTCTCTTGATTCGAGATTTGTGGCTGAATTAATGTCGCTTGATAAAAGGTCAGTATCTTGGGAGCAAGAATACAATAATGCTAAAACAGTGATTGTTAGGGATATGGCTAAAATCGTTTGAAGATTTTTCATAATATAAATTTTTGAAAAATTGACTCTACTTCGTTAGGGAGTAGTAGAAAATCGGCTCCCACAAGTGGAAACTTTCAAAAAAAAGCCATATCTTTGTAATCCTCTCTAGCGAGAGATACGAGGCTTACATAACCGTTGCAGCGGTAGTAGGCTTCTTTTTTTTGTTCGACTTGATTTGTGTTTGTGTGAATAGTTAGTAGAATAAACCCTTTTGAATATTCTACGATATATATCGTTTCAAGGGGAAATATTGTAAGATTTATTTTGTCCTTTGGAACGTTTCTTTGATGATTTTTTCTAAAAACCAAACTAAGCTTATAACTCCCAAAATAGTATAACCAATTTTGAATTTAGCTAAATATATTTTTGATTATCCATGGTCTGGAAGCTATAGGCTCAACTTGGATAAAAGTCTTGATTATTAACAGCTTACTTTATTCAAATTATTATCGTCGCTTCTTGACACAATCGTTGATGTCATCTTCATAATAGACATCATCACAAGGTCTTTCATCATTACAATCAATCGGCAATTGAACTATATCACCTTCACTGTCGCTACATTCACAATAACATTCTTCGTCACATTCTACGGCAACAATAGTTTTTGTCAGTGTTTCACAACAATCTTCTTGACCTTCGCCAGAAGCACGATCACAGACTTCAACAGTAATTGTATAAGAACCGGGACTATGAGGGGTGAAATTTCGACATTTTGAAGAGGAATAACTAACTGTGCCTCCATTTGAACTCCAAGTCGTTGACCCACTAAAAGAGCCAGCGACACAAAATTCTGCAGCTCTTCCTACACAGACTTCATTGGGACCTCCTAAAGTGACTGCTGGAAGTTTACAATCAACTTCTCTCGTAAAACATTCGCGTCGATCTACCAAATATTCATCCCACCAATTCGGAACAAGTTCTGAACAATCTCTTTCATCACAACAATCAACTTTGAATTTCCATTCTTCAATATCGGCTTCGCCATACTGCTCTTGCGCCTCACATACGCAGTAACATTCTCCCTCTTCTGGAACTACACTTACTTCGATAGTCTGATCCACACAACAGCGAGGCAAATCATTATGGCATGCTCTTACATAAACGCGATGTATTCTAGCATCTGTATATACGAAATCTTGGCAAAAGTTAGCTCCTGAGACAGGGGTGCTACCGCTTGATGTCATCGTAGCAGTCCAATCAGGATGTAATCCCGTCACACAAAATGTCCCAACGTCTCCAACACATAAGTCAAGAGGACCTTCAATGTTTAAATTAACTTGTTCTTGACAAGATGGACAAGCTGCCGATTCTGGATAAACTGTCTGAAGTGCAAGAATATCAAAATTTGAAAAGTTACAAGGTAAATTGCAAAAATCTGCAATCGCACCTGAATTGATTACGGAGTTCGCATCAGTGTTAGGTGTGCCATCAACTAGTACTGCATGCGAGTGATTGGAATCGTTGTGGAAGAAACCTAAGGCGTGCATCATTTCATGCATTACAACAAATGTGGCGGAACACAAATCTAAGCCACCCGGGGCACATCGACAATTCGCTAAATCAAATCCGGTATTAAGATTAATAAAACTTGACATTCCGGTGTTGACAAAATTGCCATCGACATTACCCCCAAAGCAATCAGCTCTGTTATCACAGGTAAGTACAATATCCGCATCTCCTGCATCAGCTAATACAGTGATGTTTATCGAAGTTCCCGGAACATTATTATAGTTGGTAAAGGCATTATTGATAGCGGTATTCCATACGGGTTCGTTGGCGGCATTTAGACATTCAGGGATGAATACCGTTAAACCAGCTGCTTCACAAGGTGTCCAACCCGGACCATTTTCATTTATCAGCTGTTTAGTTTCAAGGTGTTCAGAATGAGGGCATATGAAACCAGTTGATTCTATTTGTTCGTTTTCTGAAGTAACTTCTTTTTTTTCACAGGAGGTAAACAGTGAGGATAATATTATAGCTAGTATGGCTATTCCAAAAATTAAGTTTAAATTTTTCATGATATAGCTTTAAAAATTGGTTCTACTTCGTCAGGGAGTAGTAGAAAATCGACTCCCACAAGTGGAAACTTTCAAAAAAAAGCCATACCTTTGTAATCTCTTTAGCGAGAGATACGAGGCTTACATAACCGTTGGAGCGGTGGTAGGCTTCTTTTTTTTGTTCGACTTGATTTATGTTTGTATGAATGATTTGGCGGAATAAATCCTTTAAAATATTCTACCTTGATTTATTGTTTTTTGAAGCGTCAAATTTTGCAAAATTCATTTTCTTTTTCAGAGTATCTTTTCGTTTTTTGTAGATTCAGAGAGAACCGAATATTATGAATATCCGGCCAAAGAAGTGAGTGTACTTAAAACTGTATTTATGTGCTAATGATTAGCGGTTTCGAGATGCTCACTTAATGAGTGAATCGAAAAATACGAAAGTTATTTCCTTACTTTCCTGACACTCACATTGCTTTGTTTTTCTCTCTAAATCATACTGCAATATTCACTTTTCCTAGGCTTTCGTACAAGACTGATTTACTGACTAAACACTATTTTATTTTTTAATAAAATCAAAAAAATAAGCCTATTTTTGTTCATAATCAATTGATTATTAGTTATTTAAGTCATTTCGCTTTTCCTTTGTTTACTATGTTATTCTATCATTAGAATGAGTAAAAAACTGCCTTTTTATCTTTTTTTTTGTAAAATATTTGACTTTGCCTTTGTTATATCATATTTTCAATACATTAAACATAACGGATATAGATGCACGACAGTAAATTAATTACATTTTTGAGGGCTTTGGATGAAGAAGAAATAAAGAGATTTGGCAGGTTTTTGGAAGGAACAGCACAGCGAAAATCACCTGATAGAATTACTTTTTTTAATTATTTAAAAAAATATTATCCTGAATTTCCTGAGAAAAAAATGGAGCGCGAATATATCGCGCAAAAACTCTTTTCAAAGGATAAAAATAAGCTCAAAAAGATTGAAAATTTCATCCATTCGATAAGCTTAGTTTTAGAAGATTTTTTGTTGTACGAAGAACTGAAAGTACAAAAAACGAAACGCGATTTTTTGTTGTTAGAAGCATTTAAAAGACGACAATTAGATAAGTTTTTTTTCAAGAAAATAGAACAAATCGACAAAACATGGGATGATGATGCATCAGTAGGAATTGAGCAATTACACAATGAATATTTGACAAAAAAAATGTGTCTTGAACACCCGAATTATTCCATCATAGGTCAAGCATCCATTACACAGGGAGATTTGATTCATCAAATTGATAAGTATTATTTTGCAGTCAAGTTGTACAGGACTTTGTGTGCCTATACTACTCAAAATTTTTTGGTTACTTCAGATAGCGATACAGAACGTAAACAGCATTTTATCCAGCAAATACTCGGCTTATGTCAGCAAATAGATTTTCAAAGTACTTCCCAAATCAAGCTATTGAGTAATTTGTATCAAACATATACAGGTGCAGCAAGCAACTTTGAAAATTATAATGACATTAAACAAGAGTTCATATCAAGTTTAGGCTTATATAACGAGTATGAAAAAATAGATATTCTATTGTTACTAACGAATATCTGCTATGAAATGCATAGGCAAGGTATACCGGAAGCTATCAATAAACTTTTTGAGCTTAATCAAGTAGCAGTAGAGCATAAATTAATTTTTGAGAATGGCTATATTTCAGATATTAATTTTCGGAACATTGTCAATATTGCGTGTGCGGCGAGCAAATTGGACTGGGCAGAAGAGTTTGTGAGTAACTATGGAGGTTTTCTTCACCCAGACCTGTCTGATGATATTCTTATTTTGTGTAAGTCTATTATTGATTTTAATCGGGGTAATTATAATGAGGCACTTAGCAAATTGGCAATTGTCAAATTTCAAGATGTAATTTATAATGCTCAAGCTCGAACTACAATGCTTCAATGTTATTATGAATTAGATCACGAATTGTTTTTCAGTTCTGCGGACTCATTTAAGAGTTTTTTGGGAAGAAATACAACACTGTCCATATCAGCAAAAAAGGCTTTTTCCAACTTTATTCGTTTTACGAAAAAGCTGAAAAAAGCCGAACATGAATTCAGACCGGACGTAAAACGTCTTGCGATTAATGTAGCTGACACTAATGAGGTTGTCAATAAAAATTGGCTAATATCAAAAGTGGAGCTATTAAGGCATAATGATTGACGCAATACCTGTTCTTGAATCCAACTCCTCTGCCTCCGAGTACTCACAATAATCTGTGCAATCCCATTTTATGAATTGCCCATCTACCTTAAAACATAGAGAAAAAGTTTCTTCTTGTGCTACTCCGTTGATGGAATAATCAACATTGATAGACAGATTGTAGTCGGCACCAGCTTCATAGTCAAATTGACCTTCCGAAGAAGTGCCATCCACATCATATGTTATTTGGGCAATCTCAATCCTTGCTTCATGTGCAGTTTCATAATCATTGCTTTTTGTCACGTGAAATTTGGTGTCAAAGTCAATGCTGCTTTCTTGTAGAGTTTCAGGGGCTGGGATATACAATGCAATTTGAGTCAAATCACATACGGGAGCGCGTCTTTCTGCAAGCTCATAGAGTTCTAGGGTATCGTTTATAATGGGGCTTTCCTGCTCACAAGCAGTCAATGCAAATATGCAAAGCATTGAAAAGATAAATAAGTAGTTTTTCATAATTACAGTTTTAAAAGTTTTGGAAATAACGATGGCGCAAAATTAAGCCCCTTGTGACATGGAAGTTTATCTAATTTTTATTCTTTTACTTTTTTATTCTGAATAAATTTTGTGGATGATTTTTGTAAAAGGTTGATTTTTAAAGATTTAAGGAGTTAGTATGTTCTTTGTAAATACTTTTTTAAGGGCAAAAAAATAGGGCATCCTTTGTTGAAGGATGCCCATTTTTATTTCCGTAAATTATGACTTTTTGCCTATTTAGTCAAATATTCAATACTCTTATTAATAAAATCCGACAAGTCCGTACCGCGCAACATCCCCTGATTTAAGAGCGCGAGATTGTATAGGTGTTTAGCTAAATCACCTTGTTTTTTCTTCGCTTTGATGAGTTTGTCGGCGATGAGCGGGTGATTAGTATTCACAACCACGTTGTAAGAATCGGGCATCGCACCCATGTCCATGCCTTGCATAGCAGACATCTCGCGCATACGACGCATAAACTCCGGTTTGGTGATGATAACCGGCTGTTCGTCAGGCGATAAGGCTTCGAGCGATACACTCGCGCCCATGTCAGTCACTTGCTCTGTAAAGATAGTTTTCACCTTTTCCTGCTGCTTTTCGCTGAGGACAGATTCGCGTTTTTCATCTTTGTCGATGAGCTTGTCAAGCGTATTGGAATCAACGCGGGTAAAGGTCACGCCTTCAAGCGAAGTTTCGAGTTTTTGGATAAAATGATTATCAAGCGGTTGGTCAAATTTGAGGACATCATAACCCGCATTTTGTGCTGCGATGGTGTAATTATCCAACTCCATAGCGGGATTATTGGTGTATAACATGACCAAACGCTCATTTTTATCGGTCTGTGCAGGTTTGATTTTTTCTTGGTATTCTTCTATTGTGAAATACTTGTCATTCACATTTTTAAGTAAAGCAAATTTTTCTGCTTTCTCATAAAATTTATCTTCCGACAACATGCCGTACTTCACAAAAACGCCCATATTTTCCCATTTCTCCTCAAAATTCGGACGGTCTTTCTTAAACATATCTTCCAATTTGGAAGCGACCTTCTTGGTGATATAGCTGGTAATTTGCTTCACATTTCTATCGCTCTGCAAATAACTACGCGACACATTCAGTGGAATATCCGGCGAATCAATCACGCCATGCAAGAGCGTCAAAAATTCGGGTACGATTTCGCCGACATTATCCGTCACATAGACCTGATTAGAGTAGAGTTGGATTTTATTTTTCTGTACCTCAATATTATTTGTCAATTTCGGGAAATACAAAATCCCCGTCAAATTAAACGGATAATCAATATTCAGGTGAATCCAAAATAAAGGTGGCGCACTGAAGGGGTGCAATTCATTATAAAATGCCTTATAATCTTCATCTGTTAGTTCGGTTGGTTTTTTCTTCCAAATCGGATGTGGATTGTTGATGATATTGTCCGTTTCGATTTCTTTGGCTTCTTTATCGTCGCCTTCGCCCTCATAAATGGTTTTGGTTTTTGTGCCGAATTTGATTTCGACAGGCAAAAACTTACAATATTTATTCAACAAGCCTTCGATACGGCTTTTCTCCAAAAACTCTGTGCTATCCTCGCTGATGTGTAGCACAATGTCTGTACCGCGTGTCGTTTTGTCAGCATCTTCGAGCGTATATTCGGGGTCGCCTTTGCAAGTCCACTTGACGGCTTTTTCGTCTTGGTAGGTTTTTGTGATGACTTCCACCTTGTCTGCCACCATAAATGCCGAGTAAAAACCAAGCCCAAAATGCCCGATAATCGAACTCTCATCTTTGTATTTTTCCAAAAACTCCTGTGCGCTCGAAAAGGCAACTTGATTGAGGTATTTCTTAACTTCCTCTTCGCTCATGCCGATGCCTTTATCGCTGATAGTGAGCGTTTTAGCCTCGTTGTCTAAATGAACTTCGATGGTCAAATTACCCAATTCGCCCGTCGTCTCTCCCTTCGATGCGAGGGTTTTGATTTTGGAAGTAGCATCTACTGCATTGGAAATCAACTCGCGCAAGAAAATTTCTTGGTCAGAGTAAAGGAATTGTTTGATGATGGGAAAAATATTCTCCGTTTGTACCGAAATATTACCTGTTTGCATATGTCGAATCAATTTTGATATTGAATTAATGTAAATATACAAACTCGTTTTTCAAATCCTGTACCACCTCGTTTTTACTGACAAAATGACACGATACTGCTCTTTGTTTTTGTTTTCCGTTCTATGCAAAATGAACACGTTTAATTTTTTCTTATAAAAATAGCACAATTAAGGAAACATAAACTGTATAAATCTCGTAAAAAGAATATATCAAAGACACTCCGACTTTTATTGTGCTATCAACGGCGCTCGATATTCTATACATTTTTCACATAGAAATACCTTAATCAAGAACTCATAATTTTCCCCTTTTTTCCATTATTGTAGATGCTGCCACCGGCTTTCCTCCGGTGGCACCTTTATTTTGTATATTTGAGAATTGAAAATGGTATAAATTATCAGTGTATTTGCCAATTTTGAATGTTGAATGAAAAATTTTGAATAACAAAAAAGGGCTACCCGTCTAACTTTGCCTAAAGCGAATACTCGTCAGACGAATCACTTTATTTAGTGCGAATATTTGATGAGACAAATCACTACATTTCACAAAAACCTTCGTCAGACGAGTATCCCGCAAGCAAACTTAAACGGGTCGCCCAAAAAATATTTAATTTGTTAATTATTAATTATCAATAAAAAATAAAGTGAAATTTAAATTAATTTGTTATTCAAAATTTGACGAAGACATTGATTATACAGAATATTAATAATGGAAAAAGTATTAGAAATGCTCAAAGGTTTGGATATTGAGTATAAACTGAAAAAACACGAAGCAGTATTCACCGTTGCAGAAGCGGATAAATTTTGGACGGATATAGAAGGTGTGCATTGTAAAAATCTGTTTTTACGAGATAAAAAAGGCAGACAACACTATCTCGTTATCGCCGATAAAAATACGGAAGTTTCGCTGCAACAACTCAATCAATTACTCGGTGGTGAACGACTCGGCTTTGCTTCCGAAAAACGTCTGCACAAATATCTTCAACTTATTCCCGGTGCGGTCTCTCCCTTCGGCGTGATTAATGATACCGAAAATCACGTCATTCTTTTCATTGACCAAACCTTGCGAGAT
>CALCMV010000408.1 GCA_937967535.1 uncultured Saprospiraceae bacterium | reverse complement strand
TTGTTATTAAGGAGGAAATTGATTTAGAGCAAATTAAAAAAGAACAAAATTATCAAGGATTTGACCCTGATGAGATGGATAGATTGGTAGAAGAAGCTGATATTCAAGAACCTATTGAGGATTTATTGAAAATGATTTAATATTCTACAAGCGCGTAGCGTTGACACCCTTTGTAACCATAAATAATCAACCTCCGAAAAAGGCGCATCGCGCCGACACCCTTAATTTTAAAAACGAAACCAAATAATAAGAATAAAATGGGAACACCAGACTTCCAATCTTTTTTCTACCCATTCTTGAAGATGAGTTCTGATAAGAAAGAACACTCATTGAAAGAGGTACGCGAGTTTATGACCGATTATTTTTCTTTGACGGATGAAGAGAAATCGGAAAGAGTACCGAGTGGAACAATGACCAAATTCAACAATAGAATATACTGGACCAAAAGTTATTTTACCAAAGCAAAATTAATCGAAAATACTAAACGCGCTCACTTCAAAATTACGAAAAGAGGATTGGATTTTTTCTCGAAATTTGAAGATAAAATTACAATTAAAGATTTAAAAGAAATTGAGGAATTTAGAGAGTTTAGTAAAAGAACAAACGATAAAAACAATAAGAATAAAAGCAAAAGCGATTCTTCAAATGAGATAATTACAGTTGAGTCAGAAAATCAGACACCGCTAGAGAGGTTAGAAGAATCATATTTATATATTCAAAAAGAATTAGCCGATGAATTACTTGAAAAAGTAAAATCAGGTACTTGGCAGTTTTTTGAGGATTTAGTTGTTGATTTAATGGTAAAAATGGGATATGGAGGTTCAAGAAATAAGGCAGGTCAATCAATAAAAAGAACAAGTGACGAAGGAATTGATGGAATAATTAACGAGGATAAACTCGGATTAGATGTGATTTACCTACAAGCAAAAATGTGGACAAAAGAAGGTGGAGTTGGAAGACCTGAAATTCAGAAATTCGTAGGTGCTTTACATGGTCAAAGAGCTAGGAAGGGAGTTTTTCTTACCACAAGTTATTTTTCCAAACATGCTTATGATTATGTTGAAAAAATCGATCCGAAAGTCATATTGATTGACGGTGAAATGCTGTCTAATTTAATGATTGAATATGGTTTAGGTACTTCAACTGTTGAATCCTATCAAATCAAAAAGATAGATTTAGATTATTTTGAAGAATAACAAAACTTAACAAGCAACTCCCTAAAAACCAATCACTAATCACTAATCACCAACAACTAAAACATGGCAAAAGAAATTACACCACGCTCCGAAGACTACTCCAAATGGTACAATGACATCGTAAAAAAAGCCGGACTTGCCGAACACTCGGCGGTACGCGGTTGTATGGTTATCAAGCCGTATGGCTTTGCGATTTGGGAAAAAATGCAAGCCCAACTCGACAAGATGTTTAAGGAAACCGGACACGTCAATGCGTACTTTCCCTTGTTCATTCCCAAGAGCTTTTTGAGCAAGGAAGCAGAGCATGTCGAGGGCTTCGCGACGGAATGTGCCGTTGTGACGCACCACCGCTTGATGGCAGACCCGAATGGCGGCGGCATGGTCGTTGACCCTGCGGCGAAATTGGAAGAAGAACTCGTTGTGCGTCCGACTTCGGAGACAATTATCTGGAATACCTACCGCGATTGGATTAACTCGTACCGCGACCTGCCACTGCTTATCAATCAGTGGGCAAATGTGGTGCGTTGGGAGCTACGTACACGCCTATTTATGCGAACTACGGAATTTCTCTGGCAAGAGGGACACACCGCACACGCCACACGACAAGAAGCTATTGACGAGACGGTGCAGATGATAAATGTCTATGCACAGTTTGTCGAAGAATTTATGGGCGTACCCGTCATCAAGGGTGTCAAAACACCGAATGAACGCTTTGCCGGTGCAGACGACACTTACACGATTGAGGCATTGATGCAGGACGGAAAAGCCTTACAATCAGGCACTTCGCACTTTTTAGGACAGAATTTTGCAAAGGCATTTGAGGTAAAATATTTGACCAAAGAAAATAAAGAAGAATACGTATGGGCGACTTCATGGGGCGTTTCTACGCGCTTGATGGGTGCGCTCATCATGGCACATTCTGACGATGATGGTTTGGTATTGCCACCAAAACTCGCGCCTATTCAGGTCGTCATTGTGCCTATTCCAAAGCCAAATGAGGAGATAGATGCCGTAGCCGAAAAAATCGCTACCGAACTCCGCGCCAAAGGCATTTCTGTCAAGTACGACAACGATGCCCGCAAGCGTCCGGGCTTCAAATTTGCGGAGCATGAAATGAAAGGCGTACCCGTCCGTATTGGTATCGGTAAGCGCGATTTGGAGAAGGGTTTGGTCGAAATCGCACGACGCGATACGAAGGAAAAATACAGCGAATCGCTCGACACCGCCGTAGCCCATGTCACCGAATTGCTCGACCATATTCAGGACAATATTTACAAGAAAGCCTTTGACTACCGCAAGGCACACACGACTCGCGTAGATACCTGGGAAGATTTCCAAAAAGTGTTGGAAGAAAAAGGCGGTTTCATCTCCGCCCACTGGGATGGCACGACCGAAACGGAATTGAAAATCAAGGAGTTGACGAAGGCAACGATTCGCTGTATCGCCCTTGATGAAAAGGAGGAAGCAGGGAAATGTGTATTGACCGGGAAGCCTTCTAATAAGCGGGTTTTATTTGCGAAAGCGTATTAGAGATGAGAGAGGATGAGACGAGAGACGAGAGGATGAGACGAGAGAGGATGAGACGAGAGACGAGAGATTTTTTAGTTTCGCTACGCGAAAATTATCTGCTATTTTTTGAATACAAGAACAAGTAAGGGTTCAGGTTGGTTTTATAAAAAACGAACTTGAACTTGAACTTGAACTTGAACTTGTAATTATCCATGCTGAATACCGAATTTTATGATATTTTGGATGCGGAATTGACGCAATTGGTGGAGGATAATGGCTTTCATCCGGGTCTGAAACATAAAGGGATTGAGAAGAACAAACCCTTTGTATTGCTGATGTGGTTTTTGAAACTTTACGGCAAAACATTACGGTACTCTGCATACATTACAGAGGGCAAGGACGATAGTTCGTGTGATATTATTTTTGATGTTGAAGATACCAAAAAGAAAAAAGTTTATTATGTCATTCAATCTAAATGGAATAATAAAAAAAACGTAGCAAAGCAGATTGACGCTAAAGAATTTAAAGCAACCTTAGATGATTTTCGAATAGTTTTTTTAGGAAAAAAAGGTATAACAGACAACGAGAGTTTCAACGAAAAATACCAACAACTCAGGCAGCATATTGCACAAAATGGCGAAGTAAAATTCGTTTATTTCGCATTGTGTAATGCCAATCCCGATATAATGGATAATGCTGCCGCTTTTGAATCTACCTACTCCACACCACTTCAAATTTTAGACATCAATCGCATCAAACGGGATTATATTAATTTTCGGTATAAACAAATTATACTTGATAATCCTTTGGAGGGGAATTACTTATCCAATAATGAACGAATTGAATTGCCTATTGAGCGATTGGATATTGACAGAAATTTTTTGGAAGTCAATACGCTATATCCCGCACATATATTTTTGATTCGTCCAAAAGTTATTTTTGAATTATTTGAGCGATATAAACACAAATTATTTTTCAAAAATGTACGTAATCCATTAAGCCATTCTATCGTAAATGATAATATGAAAGACACCCTTAAAAAAGAAATGGAGTATTTTTGGTACTATAATAATGGTATCACAGCAATTACTAATGGTATCATTGATGATAGGGTGAATTACACTGCGGACAACATAAAATTAGACGGCTTTCAAATCATTAATGGCGCACAAACGGTACATGCCGTCTATGAAGTTTATCGTAAAGCAACGGATGCGGAACGAGACCGGCTGAATAGAGTGATAGTACTGACCCTACGCCTGATTACTACTACCGGCGATGAGGCTATGACCAAAATAACCAAATTTACTAATTCACATAATCCATTGGAAGACAGAGATTTTCGGGTCAATGATGAGGTGCAGACTCGTCTTCAGGAAGCCTCTTTTGATACTTTGTATTGGTATGAAAGAAGGCGCGGAGAATTTACGGATACCCCCGAAGGTGTGACGCTTATATCAAGTAAAGATGCAGCGGTTTGTTATCATTATTTCACGCTGTATTCAGGCGATAAGATAGGCAGATTTAGCCCCGACAAACTTAAATATCTTTTTCTCAGTTTCAAGGAAGATAAAAAAGGGTATTACGAGGAAGTATTTGATGAAAAAATCACCTTTGAGGAACTACTCGCGGCTTATCTTCTAACAAAAATTGCTTACCCTGATTTTAGCGTTGAAAATGAAGATAACAATGAGAAACAATTGGATTTGATGATATTACCCTTTGTAAGAGTTATATTGGAAAAGTATGTAAATGCGCTCTACGGAGATAGAAACTTATTTGATTTTGTCATTGAATCTTATGAAAAAAATCCTGCAATACTCCGCAAAATATTAGCTTATACGAAAAAAATATGCTTAGAGCTTAATGAAGATTTTGGTAAAAACATTACGCTTAAAGAGCATGTAAGCAAATATCGTTTCAAGCTCGAAGCCATAGAAATGACCAATGAATTAGCCGAAAAAATTGAAAATGCAGAACTTCCCAACGAAGTATTAAGGTAAAACCCTGCGTTACATTCACTCATTCATCCCGTATAGTTATCGGGACACTCATTCACTCATTTGTTTACGCAAAACTAACTCATTATCAGCACGTTCAACATCACCTCCAACTTCCAACCCACCGGCGACCAACCCGAAGCCATCCGCCAATTGGTAGAAGGCATCGAGACGGGCGAACGCGCACAAGTATTGCTCGGCGTTACGGGTTCGGGCAAGACATTTACGATGGCGAATGTCATCAAAGAACTCCAACGCCCCACGCTCATCCTCACGCACAATAAGACGCTGACGGCGCAACTCTACGGTGAATTTAAACAGTTTTTTCCTGATAATTCGGTGGAATATTTCGTATCGTACTACGATTATTATCAGCCGGAAGCCTACATTACCGCCACCAATACATTTATCGAAAAAGACCTTGCAATCAATCAGGAAATCGACAAATTGCGCTTGCGGGCGACTTCCTCTTTGCTGTCGGGAAGGCGCGATATTATTGTGGTGGCATCGGTGTCCTGTATATATGGTATGGGCAACCCGGAGGATTACGAAGCGGCGGTATTGCGACTCGAAAAGGGCATGACGCAAAGCCGCAATACTTTCCTTTTTGAATTGGTAAATAGCCTGTACTCGCGGACGGAAGCGGACTTTACACGCGGCTCATTTCGGGTGCGAGGCGATACGGTGGACATCAATGTGCCGTATGGCGATTTTGGTTATCGCATCGAATTTTTTGGGGATGAAATTGAGGCATTATTTCGCATAGATACGGAGACGGGGAAGACGACAGAAGAATGTACCAACATCGCTATTTTCCCTGCGAATCTCTACATCGCACCGCGTGAACGGCTGCAACTTATCATCCGCGAAATAGAGGATGAAGTGGAAGAACAATTCAAATATTTTGAGCGTGAAGGCAGATTTTTGGAAGCTAAACGCATCCGCGAACGCACGACATTCGACTTGGAAATGATACGCGAATTGGGCTATTGTCAGGGCGTGGAAAATTACTCGCGATTTTTTGACCGCAGACGCGCGGGGCAGCGTCCGTTTTGCTTGTTGGATTATTTTCCCGACGATTATTTGATGTTTATTGATGAAAGTCATGTGACGATTCCGCAATTGCGCGGCATGTATGGCGGCGATAGAAAACGCAAACTCAATCT
>CALCMV010000407.1 GCA_937967535.1 uncultured Saprospiraceae bacterium | reverse complement strand
GGCGAATTTATTCGCCACGTAAATAATAAATTTAATTTGTAAAATATTTACTTACAATTTATTACAAATAACAATTACACTGCACTTGGCGATTGAAATCGCCTTTACGAGTTCGCGGTCAGCCTGTAAAGCAGTCATTACCATTTTCCGAAATTTATGCCGTTCATAATATAGCAGTGTATTTCATTTTGAATTTTTCACAAAAACAAAAACTGACAAACAACACATAAAGTTGGGTTTGATATTGTGTTTTAAACTTGAACTTTTATATATCTTTAGGCATGAAAAAACTCATTATACTTTCCATATTATTTTGTCTTTTGGGGTCAAATACTTGCTCTAAGTTGAGTCCGCCCACCAAATGCAAATGGGAGTCTGCACCTCGCATCAAGGGCTTGAATTTTACGGCACCGAGCAATCCATTTCCCCGCGACCCGATGCCGCTTGTAAAAACGGTCAATGCCGACTGGATAGCCGTTATTCCATACGGATATACACGACAGGGCAAGGCAAAAATGTCCTTCAATATCCAATGGCAATGGTGGGGCGAAAGGGTCGAAGGCATCAAGCAAACCATCGAATCTGCTCATGCTGCAGGTATTAAGGTGATGCTCAAACCACAAGTCTATATCCCCGGTAGCTGGGTGGGTGATCTGGAATACAAGACCGATGAAAAGTGGGAAAAATGGGAAAATGACTACGAAGAATACATCCTTACGATGGCAAAAATTGCGGATTCGCAGGATGTAGAAATGTTTTGTATCGGTACAGAATTTAGCAAATCAACCGCCCAACGACCTCAATTTTGGCGACAACTCATCCAAAAAACACGCGACATTTACACCGGAAAACTTACCTATTCCGCCAATTGGGACAACTACGAAAATATAACTTTTTGGCACGAAATGGATTATATCGGCATCAATGCTTATTTCCCATTAGACCAAAGTAAAACACCGAAAATCAACGACTTACGCAAGGCATGGCAACCCATTGTCCATAAAATGGAGGCACTTGCCTGTCAAAAAAACAAGCCCATTATCTTCACCGAATACGGCTATCTTAGCGTTGATGGCTGTGCCTACAACACATGGGAACTCGAATCCAAAATGAGAAGACTCCCCCTCAACGAACAATCCCAAGCCAATGCCATCGAAGCCCTACTCGTCGAATTCAAACAATACGACTGGTGGCAAGGCGGCTTTCTCTGGAAATGGTTTCCCAACGGCGTTGGCGGCGAAGGTTATAGGTCTCACGATTATACCCCGCAAGGTAAAAAGGGAGAGGAAATTCTAAAAAAATACTATGGTGGGATGTGAGAATAGAGATGTGAGACGTGAGACGTGAGACGTGAGAATAGAGACAAGAGATGTGAGACAAGAGAATAGAGAATAGAGATGTGAGACAAGAGAATATTTTGGATATTCTCTCGTCTCAAGAAGTCTACTGCTTGATATAATCATAGGTAGCAGGTGGTCCTGCCATGCTTGATTTTATATTTTCCTTTAGTGCCAGATGTAGCGGATGTGTTTGGTATTTTTGGTAAGCTGCTTCATCTTCGAAGGACATTTCCAGCATCATGGCATACTCCGACAGGGCGCGTTTGTCGCCCAATTCCTTGAATAGTCCAATTTGCAAATCCATCAATCCTTCGATGTCCTTCATCTTATTGACTTCTGCAACGAATTTGACTTGGTCGGCATCCGGCGTGAGGCGAAACAGGACAATATGAACGAGTTCGCCTTCCGGTTCTATTTGACTTTTGAGTGCTTCTATCTGGTTTTGGGCGGCTTTGAGCTCGGCTTTGGTCGTGGCGAGTTCTTCTTTTAATGTAGTATCAGAACAACTTGCGAATATCAGGGCTGCGAAAAGAAATAGTATAGATTTCATATTAGATTTATTTTTCTTATTTTAAAGACTAAAGGTATAAGTTTGCCCAAGATTGAGTTAGTTGCATTCAGGTTACTATGATTTAATTGCATTTAACAAAACTATGAACTATGAACTAAAAACTATCAACTAATCAATTTTGCTGTTTGTTGTATAAACTCCCATGCTTTACGGATATGAGAAAGTTGCACATGAGTTTGACCGATAGATATTCTCAAAACAAAAACATCATTCACCTTTGTATGCGTCAAATATATTTTCCCGGAACGATTGAGTTGATGCAAAAGCTGTTCATTAAGACTGTTTTGCGCTTCGATACTCTTGTTTTTTAGAGAAGAAGGTCGGTAATAAAAACAAACTAAATTCATACTACGGGGAACTGCCAATTCAAATTCGCTGGATTCAACTATTTCATTTTCAAGCCATTGTGTCAGTTCAATGTGAAATCTCAATTTTTCTTGCAAGCCTTTCAATCCATAATGACGCAATACAAACCACAATTTGAGCGAACGAAAACGCCTGCCCAAAGGAATCCCCCAATCGCAGTGATTAGCCACCAAACCATCCGTTTTTGTTTTGAGATATTCGGGCAATATGGCGAAAGTATTGACCAATGCTTCCTTGTCTTTCACAAAATAAGCAGAGCAATCAAAATTAGTAAACAACCATTTATGCGGATTAAATACAAAACTATCCGCCCCCTCCAAACCATCTGTAAGGTACTGATATTCAGGCAATAAAAAAGCCGAACCTGCATAAGCAGCATCTACATGCAGCCAGATATTATATTTTTTGCATATCTCGACTATCTTTTTTAGAGGATCCATTGCCAGCGTTCCGGTAGTACCTATTGCGGCTACTACGCATAATGGATGATGACCATGCGTAATGTCGTGCTTGATAGATTCCAACAATACATCTGCATCCATCGCCAGCCTTTCATCCGTTGTTATTTTGACCAGATTTTCCTTGCCGATACCTGCAATTTTCACCCCTTTTTCGATAGAAGAGTGCGTCTGTTCCGAACAATAGACCCGAAAATGAGTGAAGCCCTCAAAACCTTTGGTATTGACCTGATAATCAGACCGTTGCTCCCTTGCGGTGATAATCGAAGCCAGTGTAGCAGTGGAGGCAGTATCTTGAATCACACCCGTCCAGTTTTTGGGAAGTGCCATCGCGTCTCGCAGCCATTCCATCATTTTTTCTTCCAGTTCGGTAGAGGCGGGCGAGGTATCCCATTTCATGCCTTGTACGCCCAATGTTGCCATCAACATTTCAGCCAATATAGAAGGCGAACTCGTATTTGCCTGAAAATAAGCAAAGAAATTAGGACTTTGCCAATGTGTAACACCGGGAATAATAACCTTTTTAAAATCCTCAAAAATCTCCTCTATACGCTCGCCTTCATCAGGAATACACGACCCGATTTGATGATAAATTGCTCCCGGACTCACTTGCGATTTTACAGGATACTGTTCTACATTATCCATATAATCTGCCATCCAATCTACAAATTGATGGGCATATACACGAAACTTTTCTGATTCACTACTCATATTTTTCTAAATTTTTATGTTGTGAACGAGGTAAATTTCGGAAAATATCAGTTTCCCAAATGAACCCGTAATGACTGCTTTAGCTGTCAAGTATATTATTATTTTTATTTATAAAAAATTCAAAAACAATGATTTATAAATTTATTTTTATTTTACTTGACAGCTAAAGCAGTCATTACAGTTTTTCTAAATTTTTATACCGTTCACAGTATATGTTGTTCAAAGTTCGGCAAAAATAAAACATAGAAAAAACCTTTAAGAATATAATGGCTTTTTCATAAAAATAAGGAACAATCGAAATCGTGAACTTATCATTCAATTACTTATACGAATCTGGACTTTAGACATTTTGGAAATTAGTCTCGGCTAAGCCGAGAGGGAAATTCGGGTTTAAATCGTAAGTAATTGATTATCAGTTATTTTATTTTATTAAGGTGAAAAATATTCAATTAATTAAATTTTATAATTATTTGATAAAAAACAATTTACCTAATACCAAATTTCCTAATTCCCCAATGTCCAAAGTCCAGTACGAATAACGGGTTAAATTTATAATACCCTCAAAATCAAAGGGCATAGAGATGCAAAGCATTTTCAAAATGCCTTGCATCTACATTGGAAATCAGTACTTTGCCCAACTCCTTATTCGCATTAATTACGAAAATAAACCCAATTTCCCAGCTCCCTAATGCCCAAACTCCAACTACGTTTTTTTTATTTTATGTATAATATTTCGTTGACCATGTTTTAACTGATTTTTTTATTGGTAAAATTTTTCTTTTTAAAAACAATATTTTTATACCTTTGTTTGAGTAGCATAGAATAGCATAGCCTTATACATTTGCAATGCTTTCATATACTAATGCAACATCTTCACAGAAATTGAATTTGAACTTAACAATGAGTGTTGTACAAAAAATACGGGAATTGGAAGATGTAGCATTGTTATCCAAACATGAGCAATTGGTCAAGGGGATTATCAATGCAATTGATTCGGCAGAATTGGTACAGGGAAGCATGTTGCCCTCTGTAAATGTTATGGTACGCGAGTTGGGATTTGCACGAAAAACCATCGTAAAGGCTTATAGCGAATTAAAGGACAGAGGCATCATCGAATCCAAAAACCGCTTAGGTTATTTTGTGGCACATACAGCTACCGAACAAACGGTAAAAGTCGCGCTACTACTCTATGCTTTTCATACTTTTCAAGAAGTATTTTATAATACCTTTCGCGCTAGGATAGGTGAAAATGCACAAATAGATGTGTTTTTTCACCACAATAATTTCGAAGTATATGAACAGACGTTGACCAACATTGCCGACCGCTACGGTATATATGTAGTCGCGCCTATTTCGCACGAAAAAAATAAGATTTTATTAGGCAAAATTCCTCCAAATAAATTGCTGATAGTAGACAGATACGAACAACTCGGAAGCGAGTACTCTTATGTCTCCCAACATTTTGAAGAACCCACCTATCACATACTTACGACATTAAAAAGCAGACTAAAAGATTTTGATGAATTGGTCTTATTTTTCAAAGAAGCAGCAGACTATCCCACAGGTATTTTAGAAGCATTTGAAAAATTTACCCAACAACATAATATCAAATCAAAAGTACTCCATTGCTACTCGAAAGGTGTCTTGAAAAAAGGTAAAGTCTATTTCACCATTGGCGATATTGATTTGTGGGAATTACTAAAAGATTGCAAAAAACAAAATATTCAAATCGGCGAAGAAGTCGGGATTATCTCACACAATGATTCGTCGGTTAAAGAAATTATCTGTGGCGGCATCACCACGATTTCAACCGATTTCGCATTAATGGGCAAGCAAGCCGCCAAATTTGTATTAGACAGAAAAAAGACACAGCAGATAATACCAAGCAAACTATTGAGACGCGCCTCTTTGTAATGCTTAGTGTAAAAGCCCAAACATGCTCTAAAATAGGGAGTAGTTGCAAGACGAATATTTTTTGCCATTCAAAATTCAAAATTGGCGAACACATTAATTTAAATTCTCAACAAAAAAACAAGGTAAAATTTAAATTAATGGTAGTCCTACATTTGTAATGTTATATGAATAATAATTTTGAACCACTAAGCAACACTAAGTGTCTCATAAGCAATTACTTAGTGATTCAAAAAATAGCATTACAAGTGTAGGACTACCAAATTAATTTGTCATTCAAAATTTGACAAAGACATTGTAAAGTAATTTTAATTAAAATAAAAAAATATATTTTAGTGCGACCTTTCAATAAATCAAAAATCATCTATTTTTCATTTATCAAATTATTAAATCGTATGATAAGAATATTACATCTACAATCAAGACGACCATACAAATGGTGTATGATATGGTTGTTTTTGATATTGCCTCTGTTGGCAACGGCATCACCCAATGTGAATGTCACCGGAACAGTTATTGACTCCGACGGCTTTCCTCTTATTGGGGTCAATGTAGTCGTACAAGGCACTACCACCGGCACCACTACCGACCTTGACGGCAAGTACTCCATCGAAGTACCCGAAGACGGGGTATTGGAGTTCACTTATATTGGTTTTCAGACAATTAGCGAACCCATCAGTGGACGTTCAGTCCTCAACATGACCATGCGAGGCGATTCCGAACTGCTCGACGAAGTAGTGGTAGTCGGCTATGGTGTACAGCGCAAAAGTGACCTGACGGGTTCGGTTGCCAAAATTGACGGTTCCGACCTCTCTAACGTCGTTGTTGGAAATGCGACCTCTGCACTTCAGGGCAGAATGGCAGGCATCCAAGTCGAAAATTTTGGCGGACAACCCGGCGGTGAGGCAAACGTTTTTGTACGCGGAGTCAGTTCACTCACCAACTCATTTCCGCTTTACGTCATTGATGGTACATTTGTCGAAAGCATGCGACACATCAATCCCAAAGACATCGAATCCATTGAAGTCTTGAAAGATGCTTCGGCAGCAGCCATTTACGGTTCGCGTGCGGCAAACGGCGTGGTACTCGTCACCACCAAACGCGGTAAGGCAGGTGCGCCGCGCGTCAGTTTGGATGTACGTGCAGGAGTCGATTCGCCGAGCAAAATGCTGGATTATCTGGATGGACAGCAGTTTATTCAATACCGCAACCAATTGGAACAAAACGATGGTACAGGCTTCGTCATTGACGACCCCATAAGCCTTGCTACCAGCACCGATTGGCAAGACCTTTCGCTCAATAGTGGTGGCATACAAGATTATGGTTTGTCCGTTTCCGGTGGTGGCGAAAATTCTTCTTATTTTATTTCGGGAAATTATTTTAGCCAAGATGGTATTCTTGTCGCTTCCGGTTTTGAACGTTTCAATACTCGCGCCAATAGCTATTTCAAAATCGGAAAATTAACCATCAACCAATCACTCTCCCTGTCTTCCTCCGAATTAGAGGAAAATCAGTGGTTTGGTTTTGAAGGTTCTACTGCGCCGATTTTGCGTGAAAATGCACCTGAAAATGAAGGCGGTTTTGAAGCACCCCAAGCGGAAATTCACAACTTCGGTGGCACCAACAAATTCGGACTTGCTACTCTCGAAGACAACCGTACACGCTTTCGCAATCTACTCGGAAATGTCAACCTAGGCTATGAAATCGTAGATGGTTTGACGGCAAAAGTCAATATCGGTGTGGACTATCTCAGCACGCTAGCCATGAGCTTCCGCCCGACCTATTTTATGAGTTCGACGGATGCGGTCAACAATACCAACGACCAAAACGACCTCACCGACAACCGTAGCGAATCCACTCTATTTCAAGTAGAACCCACCTTAAATTATGCAAATGATTTTGGTAAAAACCGTATCAATGCCGTAGTCGGTTTTGGTCAATTGAAAAGAGATACCCGCGCACTCGCTATCTATGCTCAAAACCTACCGAGTAATGATACGCGCGTTATCGCAGCCGCAAGCCCCGAATTTATCCAAAACACCGGAGGAGGCAATTTTACAAGTGCTTTGCGCTCCGTTTTCGGACGTATAAATTATGTATTTGATGATAAATATTTGATAACAGGTACGGTACGACGCGATGCTTCTTCCAAATTCGCAGAGCAAAATAGAGTAGGCGTATTTCCTTCATTTTCAATAGGTTGGAATGTGAGCAATGAAGGTTTTTGGAATCAGGACGGTGCCATCAGTCGCCTCAAATTAAGAGCAGGATTCGGCGAATTAGGTTCACAGGAAATCCCCGATTTTGCCTTCCAATCTGTTTTTAATCTGAACTCAAATACATCCTTTGGCGGACAAACTGTTCCCGGTTTTGCACAAACCTCCTTCAATCTGGAAAACATCAGATGGGAAACCGCCCGCACCGTCAATGTAGGTGCAGACATAGGATTTTTACAAGATAAAGTCACCTTCTCCGTAGATTATTTCAATAAAGATGTCACCGATGTACTGGTCGGCGTTGTCTTGCCTGCTACTAGCGGAACAAGTATTCCCGTCATCCAAAATGTAGGGGAAGTCAACAACAGAGGACTCGAACTCGAAGCAGCTTATCGGCAAAGCGGCAATTTCAGATATGAAGTCAGTGGCAACATTGCCTTCATTCGCAACGAGGTCGTCAGCTTGCCCAATCCCGTCATCGGACCCTCTACGAGTGAAGACCTAACGCGCGTCAATCGCTTTATCGAAGGACAACCACTTGGTGTATATTGGGGCTTTGAACTCGATGGTGTATATGCCGACCAAGCAGCTATTGATAATGACCCCAATATCGCCAACGACGAAGCCCGTAAATCAGTAGTCTCTCCCGGCGATTTTATCCGCAGAGACATCACAGGCGATGGGATTGTGGATGCCGACGACCTCACCGTACTCGGCGACCCGACACCCGATTTTACCTATGGACTCAACTTCTTGGGGGGCATAGGCGGCTTTGATTTCGGACTGTTTTTGCAAGGTGTTCAGGGAAATGAAATTTATAATTTGAATAAATTCTTTAATATCTTTTGGGCAGACGACAACAAACTCACTACCGTACTCGACGGCTGGACACCTGAAAATACCAATACCGACATTCCGCGAGCTACCACACTCGACCAAGGCGGTAATCGCGAACCTTCCTCTTTCTTTGTAGAAGATGGTTCGTACCTGCGACTCAAAGCCTTAGAACTCGGTTACAGCTTCGACGACCAGATTAATGCCGATTGGTTGAATGGACTTCGTTTGTTCATCAATGCTCAAAACCTGTTCGTACTTACGAGCTACTCCGGTTACGACCCCGATGTATCTTCTACCAATGGCGGATTTGCCAACTCCGATGCCGGTTTCTTTGGCAACCGCACAAGAGTTAATCCATTATTAGGTAGAGGACTCGATAGCAGAGCCTATCCCAATGCACGTACTTTGATGTTTGGCGTACAAGCGACATTCTGACGCATCCGTACCAAAGACTTTAGAGACTGACTGAAAACATTGTACTGACGACTTTAACCGTCAGATAAATTTCACCTTAATTTTTAAAACAATGAAAAGATATATAAATTATATAGCCGGACTGACCTTACTTGTTTGTCTGTGCTTACCATTCAGTTGTTCGGACGACCTGCTCGATCAAGTCAATACGAACACCATATCTTCGGGCAATTTCTGGCAAACACCCGAAGATGCCTCACTTGCCGTCAACGGTATGTTTCACCCGCTAACGGGGACATTCTTTTGGGGGCGCATACTGCATACGGGCGCGATGTTGCGCTCCGATGCCTTCAATATTCGCCCATTTGGTACCAACACAACCATGTCTACTTTTCAGGGAGAATCGGGCATTGCACGTTGGGCGGTAGAGCCGTGGCAAGAGGCGTATAAAGCCATTTTCAGAGCCAATAGTATTCTCGAAAATGTCAATGCCACCAATGTACCTGATGCCACACAGCGCGATGGATTTACAGGTCAAGCCTATTTTGTTCGCGCCTTTGCTCATTGGTATTTGCTCAATCTTTATGGCAATATACCGCTTGTGACTGCCACACCACAGGGCGACGACGATTTCTTTCCTTCGCAAGCTGCTCCGGCAGATGTTTGGGCGCAAATCGTATCGGATTTGGAGCAAGCCGAAACACTGCTACCTGTTGCATGGGGCAGCGAAGATGCAGGTCGTCCGACTTCCGGTTCGGCTACCGCATTGAAGGGCAAAAGCCATTTATATCAAGGCAATTGGGCTGCTGCTGCTACTGCATTGCAGAACGTGGTCAATAGTGGTACATATTCGTTGCTTCCTGCCGACCGCTACCACGAAAATTTTGATGAAAGCAATGAAAATAACGAAGAATCGGTCTTTGAATTGCAGTATCTTGGCGTAGAGTCTTTTGTATGGGGCGCAGACGTTCCGGGTGCAGGGTCTATGGGCAATTTTCACTTAGATTATTCGCCGCCGGAGAAGTCGCTCGACCAAGGGCATATCGTCAATACTTGGGTCAGAGACCTCTTTGAAGCCAATGGCGAAACGGTACGTCGTAACAATACATTGGCATACGATTATCCGGGTTCGACAGGCTACGGGGGCTTGCCCTTTTTAGACGATTTTGCTGCCGATATAGGGGTGGCACAAACGGACAATATGGAGCCGATTTTTACTCGTAAATATGCAGGTATGGACATCGGTACGCGCGATGATGTAGATGGATTGGGTACAAATGTCGGTACGAATTGGCGCATCATTCGCTATGCGGATGTACTGCTCATGCTTGCCGAAGCACTCAACGAGCAGGGACAAACTGCTGATGCCGAAACCTTCCTCAATATGGTCAGAGAACGTGCCGAAGTGGCACCGAAAACGGGTATGAATCAGGAAGAAATGCGACAAGCAATCATTGATGAGCGCGTACTTGAACTTACAGGCGAAAGCCATCGCTTCTTTGACCTTGTGCGCTGGGATTTGGCAGATGATTATTTGGGTGCAAACTCGCTACATGGCGAGCATCCCAAGTCATTGAGTGGCGGCGTATTTCAGTCCAACAAACATGAATTTATATGGATTCCGGAATCTGAGTTGGAAGCTAATCCAAACTTGGTGCAAAATCCGGGATATTAGAAAATAATGGAACGCGGATTACGCAGATTTTTTAACATAAAATTATCCGTACAATCCGCGTTCTATTTCGTAATATAAATGCAGGTTCTTCTGCATATTTTACGGAAATAATATTTGACTATTATTTTTTGTTATAAAAAATAAAAATTACCCGAAATAGATACTTAATTTTGCTTTAATTGACTTTTGGGAAAAAAGATATTCGTCGGACATTTTTGAAATGTCAGACGAGAAGATGCTTGCTTTTTTATTGATTTTTATGCTTTTAAACATAAAAATAAATAAGTTATTTTAAATTAAAAAACGAATGTACTCGTCTGACATTTTGAAAATGTCCGACGAGTGAGCATAACTCCCAAAGTTAAAAAAGCAATATATATAACGCTTCCGCAAAATATGCAGAAGAACCAACTTATTCTTATTCTTATTCTTAAACTTAAACTTCCACTCACTAAGCCCAATTTAAAGACCCCTATATTCATTCAATTCACGATTATGGCAACACAAGAAGCATACGCTACCCATTTTAAAAAACTCGCTGATTTAGAGGGACATGTAGGCAAAGAACTCGGCATTTCGAATTGGATAGACATCACACAGGAAAAGATAAATACCTTTGCCACGCTGACTGAAGATGAGCAGTGGATTCACATTAATCGTGAGCAATCCAAACTGTATTCGCCCTACAAAGATACAGTGGCACATGGCTTTATGGTGCTGTCTTTTGCTTCGCGCTTTACTTATGATACCTACAGTTTTGGTGATGTGGTGATGGGGGTAAATTATGGCTTAAATCGGGTGCGATTTCCCAATGCTACGCTGGTAGATTCGCGCTTACGCGGGCGCGTATCTTTGCTCGAATATAAGGAAATTCCAAATGGCGCACGATTCATTTTAAAGGTAACATTTGAATTGGAAGGACAGGAAAAACCCGCTTGTGTCGCCGAATTTATCGGGCAAGCTTATACCAATGAGTGAATGAGTGAATTTTGAATGAGTGAATGGTTTTAATGCTGAAATGCTATAATGATACAATGATTTTGAATGAATAAGCAAACGCAAAATTATGACCGTTATTGAAGAAATTCATACAAAAATAAATACGGGGGCGGAATACATTAATTCTTTGAAAAACAGAGGCTTGAGGGTCTATCTGTTCGGCGAATTGGTGGAAGAACCTGTCGAACATCCGATGATTCGTCCGTCTATCAATGCACTGGCGAAGACTTATGATTTGGCGGTGATTGCACCTGAATTGGCATCGGTCATTTCGCCATTTACAGGCGAGCGGGTGAGTCGCTTTTTGCATGTCTGTACCAATGCAAATGAATTGGTTTTGCAAAATAAAATGCAGCGCAAACTCGGTCAACTCACCGGTACTTGTTTCCAACGTTGTGTCGGAATGGATGCCTTCAATTCGCTCTATTCTGTGACCTACGAAATGGACGAAAAATACCACAGCAACTACCACGCCCGTTTCCGCGATTTCCTCACTTTGATGCACCAATACAATTATGTAGTCGGCGGTGCCATGACGGATGTAAAAGGCGACCGCAGCCTCGCCCCGCACGCCCAAGCGGATAAAGACATGTTTGTTCATATTACAAAAAGAAGCGATGAGGGTATATGGATTAGCGGCGCAAAAGCGCATCAAACGGGTTGTATCAACTCGCATTGGATGGTCGTGATGCCTACGATGCGGCTGGGTGAAGCAGACAAAGAATTTGCAATTGTAGGCGCAGTACCCGTTGATGCACAAGGAATTACCTATGTTTATGGTCGCCAATCCTGCGATACGCGGAGTATGGAAGGCGGTAGTATTGATGTGGGCAATGCGACTTATGGCGGTCAGGAGGCAATGGTGATTTTTGAAAATGTATTTATCCCAAACGAGCATATTTTTATGGATGGCGAATATGATTTCGCCGCAATGTTGGTAGAGCGATTTACTGCCTATCATCGCAGGTCTTATGTCTGCAAAACAGGCTTGGGCGATGTGCTGATAGGCGCAGCAGCTTCGATTGCAGAGATGAACGGCGTACCAAAAGCCTCGCATATCAAGGATAAATTGGTGGAAATGACACACCAAAACGAAACGATTTATGCTACCGGAATTGCTTCCTCGTATCAAGGCTACCCGACAAAATCAGGCGCGTATTTGTGCGATGAGATGCTGTCGAATGTCTGCAAACATCATGTTACGAAAATGCCTTTTGAATTGGCGCGATTAGCACAAGATTTGGCAGGTGGATTGGTGGCTACTTTGCCTTCCGAAAAAGACTTAAATCATCCCGAAATCGGAAAATTGCTCCGAAAATACCTGCGCGGAAAAGCCGATGTTAAGACGGAAGACCGCATCAGAATCCTGCGCCTCATCGAAAATCTGACGATGGGCAGAAATGCCGTCGGCTACCTCACAGAAAGTATGCACGGTGCCGGTTCGCCCCAAGCCCAACGCATACAAATCGGACGCGCTATGCAATTGGAATATAAAAAACGCCTCGCTTCCATTCTTGCAGGAATTGAGATAGAGGAAGATAAGGATTTGATAGTGGAGGAAATTTCTGGCTATTTTGGCAGAGTATTTTCAATGGTTAATGGTTAATGGTTAATGGTTAATGGTTAATGGTTAATGGTTAATGGTTAATGATTAATGGTTAATGATTAATGATTAACACATGCGTTAATTGATAATCAAAAACTATGAACTATGAACTATAAACTATGAACTGACAACTATGAACTATAAACTATAAACTATGAACTATAAACTAATAGCCTTAGTGGTGATAGCATCGTGACAAAAAAATGGTTTGAACATATCGTTGATTTCGTAACGGAACAGCCACTCTTCCAATGGCTGACCGAATGGACGAAGACCACTACCCTACCGGGCTTCGGCGGTATTCCGATTTACGATATTAGTGCCTTCATTTACAACGAAATACGCCGCAATAAACTCCCGGTTCGTTCGCGTTCGATTGCCTTTAGTTTTATGTTGGCACTCTTTCCGTCGATTATCTTTTTGTTTTCCTTATTGCCTTATATTCCTATCCCAAATCTGGATTCTGCTATCCTTTATTTCGTCGAAGACCTCTTGCCCGCAAACGCATACAGTCTCTTTCAGGAAACCGTTTCTGACCTTGTAAATATCCCACGTGGCGGCTTGCTTTCTGTGGGTTTTGTATTGGCGATATGGTTCTCATCATCAGGGGTTTACAGCATGTTACATACCTTTCAGAAGATGCACCCTTCGACCTTTGTGCCGCGTAGCGTGGTGCGTAGTCGAATCGTTGCTTTTCAGATTCTTTTGGTCTTATTTATCTTACTGATTGCCTCTTTTGTCTTGGTGGTTTTTGGTGGTAAAATTATCACTTACGCCTTCAATTGGCTGGATGTCGGGCGGTTTGCTTATGCAGGGGTCACGCTGTTGCGTTGGTTGGTCATTTTGATGTTGTTTTATACTGCGATTAGTATCATTTACCGACTTGGTCCTTCTACCAAACGCAAATTTCCCTTCTTTTCGGTCGGTGCTACGGTGGCAACGCTTTTGTGCATACTCACTTCCGTAGGTTTTTCTTTTTTTGTGAATGAATTTGGCAGGTACAATCAGGTCTATGGCTCGCTCGGCACATTGATTGTTGTAATGATTTGGTTGAACCTCAACTCGCTGATTCTCTTGATTGGTTTTGAATTGAATGCAGCTATCGCGGTGAATCGTGATTTGAAAGAATGGGAAGAGGAGAAGGGCGAGGAGGAATCTTGACCTACACCTTTTTATCAAGCACAAGCCTTCTGCGCCGCAATCATCGGACGACTCACCTCCTGTCCCTCGCAAAGTGATTTGCTAATCGTAAAAGTAAATTTCACGCCGTAACCATCATTACGTTCAATCCAAATATCGCCTTTATGTTTTTCAATATATTTTGAGCAAATAGATAAGCCAAGACCTGTCCCCTCAAATTTTTGTTCGGTTTTTATGCGGGTAAATTTCTCAAATACCTTGTCAAAATTTTCCTCTGAAATCCCAATACCATTATCTTTCACCGATACAAAAATATGCTTTTCATCTTCCCAAGAACTGACCTCTACAATAGGGCTGCGTTGGGCATCCCTAAATTTGAAGGCATTACTGACGAGGTTTTGAAGTATCTGTTTGATTTTGATGCGGTCGGCATAAAACCGGACATTGCAATCCGTTATTTGAATTTCCCCATTTGCCTTTGATATACTAAAATCCAGATTTTCCTTAACTTCATTGACCATATCTTCCAACGAAACACGCTCTATATTCAAAGCCTGCGAATTGGCTTTAGAAAATTGCAGCAAATCATCCACCAAAAGATTGAGGCTCTTGGCACTTCGCTCCACCATGTCGAAATACGACTTATAATTATCTTCAGCAGCATTATAAAACCTACTCTTCAAAATCCCCATAAAGCCACCGATAGTTTTGAGTGGAGCTTTGAGGTCATGCGAAGCCATACCCGCAAATTGCTCTAATTCAACATTTAACTCAATATATTTTTTCAAATCTGTATTCTTCTGTTCCAATACTTCTTCGGCTTCCTTTAGGTTTTGGTTGTTGACCAATAATTGTTTTTTGACCGATAAAGTCGTTGTGTAAGCCTTGTACAATACAAAAGCCAACAGCAGTAAAATCCCCAAACCACCCAACAAAATTCGCTTAATTTTTGATTCATATGCCAGTGAATTTTGGAAAATAAGTTCTTGCTGTGCCATCTCCTCTTTCTTCTGCGCCAACTCAAATTGTCGCTTCGATTCCAAAGATTTCACCTTCAATTGTACCTCCTTACTCGAAATACTATCTTTCAAAACACCTGCCAATTTATGCTGCTCCAAAGCCTCTTTGTACATGCCAAGTTCTGTGTACATGTCCGACAAATACACTGCACTCTTTTGTTGTAGATTCGCATCATTAAACTTTATTCCGGCTGCTTGCGCTTTTTTTAGCGCGGACAAATTTGTTGTTTTTTTTGATTGCAAAAATCGAATCCGTGCTATCGTCATATCTACATATGCCAAACCAAGTTCATCATCTCTATCTATGTCTATTTTGCGCGTACCTTCCATGTATTTCAGGGCTTTATCCAATTTTCCCAACTTCATATTTGTCAGCCCCATATTATGCAAAATAGTAGATTTTATGTAGATAAGATTCGCTTCGCCTTCAGCCAATTTTAAGGCTTCAAAATAGCTCGTTAAAGCCTCTTCATATTCTTTTTTCTGCTCATGTATATACCCCAAAGAATTATGACAATATACCAAACCACTCTTATTATCAATCTTTTTATTGACCGCGAGAGCCTCTTGATAATACTTATTAGCCGTTTCCAAATCATCAAGACCGTGATGTACCGAACCAACATTGAGCAACAAATTTGCTTTTACTCCATCATCCTCCAAGTTCTCGTACAATTTACAGCCCTTATCATAATACATCAGCGCAGTATGCTTCTTACTTAATTTGTTATATGTCCATCCAAGTGATACACAACACCGCGCTATTGCCTTTTCTTTACCGGGCATTTTTTCAAACATACTCACTGCCATCGTCAAAGTATCTATCGCCTCTTGAAAATGATTATTCACACCAAGATTTCGACCACGTATGTACAAACTCTTTGCTTCGCCAAACGGATAATTTATTTTTTGAGCAAGATGATAAGCAGTATCAAGATATTTTTGAGCCAGACCAAATTCTGTATAGATATATCCTTGCGCCAATTCATTGTACAAATCAACTTTGCTTTTATCATTCACAGCTTCATTGATAAGCAACTTCAAACTATCTCCATCCTCAGCAAAGACAACACCGAGAAAAAACATAGGTATTACTATTAAGAGGAATAGCTTGATTAAACGTTTAGAATTTTTCATTTACTTATACATATAAAAATCATACACTGCAATAAAGAGACATATAAATGTACACTTCAATGAGATATAGAATTTATACGATGCCCACTATTTGTGACAAGCAAATTCTTTATATAATTACGATTTTGTTTAATGTGTTTGCCAAACTAAAAATTACAAATAGAACGCGAATAATTTATTTATTTTTATTTTTGTAAATATTTAAATTACAAATTAATATAAATTATAATTTTAAATATAGCAGACACCGAGTGAGCAAACCTAAAACCACTCATATTGAGCGGTTTTTCTGCACACTCAAGCAGAGGTGTTCGAGGCTAGTCAGAAAAGCCCTATGCTTTTTCAAGAAACTTGATAATCATATTGGAGCAATTAAATATTTTGATAGTGATAGAGTACTGGACTTTGGACATTTTGGAAATTAGGTAACTGGGAAATTCGGGTTTAAATCATAAGTAATTGATTATCAGTTATTTTATTTTTATTAAGGTAAAAAATATTCAATTAATTAAATTTTATAATTATTTGATAAAAAAC
>CALCMV010000406.1 GCA_937967535.1 uncultured Saprospiraceae bacterium | reverse complement strand
ATCATAAGTAATTGATTATCAGTTATTTTATTTTTATTAAGGTAAAAAACATTCAATTAATTAAATTTTATAATTATTTGATAAAAAACAATTTACCTAATACCAAATTTCCTAATTCCCCAATGTCCAAAGTCCAGTATTTAAACATTCAAACATTACCTCATTCAAGCATTAAATTAACCATTAACCATTAACCATTACCTCATTCAAGCACTAAATTAATCATTAACCATTAATCATTAACCATTATGAGAGCATCTAATTTTTTAATCGCGGCTTTGTGTGGCATCTTATTGACAGCTTGTGCACAACAGCAGGAACTTCCCCAACCGGATATTTTTCCGAATAATACTATCACAAACACCACTAACACTAACCCTGTATCACGGACTTTTGACGATGTGATTAGTGTAGAAATCTATGTCTTCTTGGAAGGTCCGTATGGAGCAACGGATAATTTTATGACCAATCATCTGAATAGTGCGCGTGGCTTATTGCCCGGGCAAGCATTGATTGGTTTGGGACAGGCGACTCCTGCCGGACAACCATACAGCGACGCGCCTTGGTATTTTGAGGAAGAAATAGGAAGCCTTGCTTTTTCCAATTATCCACCGGATGTAGTGGATTGGTTGTTGGTATCGTTCAGAACAGACAAGACGAGCGATACGGAAATTGCCAAAACCGCAGCTTATCTCCATGCCAATGGTCGTGTCACCTTCCCCAATCTCGAAAATATCAGAGCCATTTCATTCGAAGAAGATGTGTATATCGTTATTGAGCATCGCAACCACATGGGCGTGATGTCGCCCGAATCGGTGGAAGTCATTGACGGAACGATAGTCTATGATTTTCGCACACAGGATAGTTATCGCGTATCTACAAGTTTCGGACAAAAGGAAATGCCTTCGGGCGATTGGGTGATGATAGCCGGAGATGTAGACCAAGTTGCAGATGATTTCAGCTATGATATCAATGCTTATGATAAGGTAGATTGGGTGGAAGAAAACGGCACTTTCGGGTATTACAAATGCGCCGACCTCAATCTGGACGGCGATGTCAGTATGCGAGACAAAGCACTCTGGGCAGAAAATAACGGAAAACTGTCGGCTGTGCCTAAGTAGTCATTTAAGAATATTAAGTAAGAAAAAAAACAAATTAAAAATTTTAATTTTTGTTAAAAATTGTTACTGACATTCTTTTATTCCACCTTTATTCATATAATTGAGAATAAATTGTGATTTTCGTCTTCACTATACGAAAAAACACATAATTCGCAATTCACAACCCAAATCAAGTTTTATTTTTTAATAGTGTGTTTTTAGTGAATAGTTCAAAGGTCGTGCAAAAGTGTACGACCTTTTTTTCTGATGCACAACAAATCTCAACGCATCAATATCAATCGCTCTACACCAATCACCTGCCCGTCGGCTATCAAATGACAAAAGTACGTTCCCGCAGGGAGTTTTTTATCCAACTCTATGTTTACACTACTCTCCTGCGTGAGTAGCGGTTGAGTGTGTACTGCCTTGCCTGTGAGGTCGTGGATGTTGAGACTGAGTTGGTCGGGGCGGCGGGGGAGGTGGTAGTTGATGGTGATGGCTTGAGTGGTGGGATTGGGGAATATAGACAAATGGGCTTTTTCCTCCTCCACGACTTCCTCCACATCCACCAACTGACAGCCTTCTTCAAGGCAACCATGTTCGTCTACTTTGATGACGAAGCCTGTTTGTTCGAACTCCGGAAAAGCATCTCCGGGTAACAACTGCGCCTCCCCCGTACACAGGAAACCACCGTCTGAAGTCTCTATTAAACCTAAAAGTGTAATCCATGAAAATTCACCCGCATTTGGTGGATTAAAAAGTGGTGGGGTGATGTCTCTTGCCCAAATAAGTTCTGCATCTTGGGTGACCTTCAGTAGCATACGTGATGTGGATATAGCTATATTGCCGTTAGAGAGTGGAATCATTTGAAAAAGTTCTTGGAAGTATTCATAAGGATTCCATGCCTCTAACTCTTCTGTTATATTTTTCTCCCATATTTTATTACCCTCTAGGTCTATTTTGGCAAACCAAATGGTTCTATCTTCATTGAGTTGGTAGGACATATCTGTTTCTCTGAGTTTTCTTCTATCTGTCCATGTACAAAGGATATTACCGTCATCGGTAGCAACGGCGAGTATATCATTTGAAGTGTAGGGCATACCTACTCCTCCCGGATATATTTGCCATTCAAATTCTCCCACACTATCTGTTTTGATTAAGGTGGAAACTTCATGTCCCGGTCCGAGTGGCGGTGGTTCTCTAAGTTCTTCAGAGGTGAGTACATAGCCGCCATCTTGAGTTGGAATCACATACTTTGGAAACATCCAACAACGGTCAGGACATGGATAGTCGTTTTGCCATAATATGCTCCCTATACTATCAGTGGCAACAAACCTCAACCGTACTTTATCGAGATTGTTGGCATCTTGTGATGTTAGTCCATTTAATATTTTATTTTCATTTATAGGATAAACCCAAACTCCCCAAGCATCATCGGAGGTCGGATAATACCAACTATTATCAAGGACTTGGGAAACATTATCATCTATTATTAAACGTCCGGCTTTTCTTTTTGAAGAGGAGTTTGTAAAAAAATTATTCATTAATATTCGTTTGTTTCCCCAAAAATTATAGGATTGTTGTACTCTTGTTGTTGTAAATAATTCATCATGTTGCATTGGATAACGCCACTGACTTGTATCTCCCGTTATTTTACTGATTTTGGTAAAATTAATATAGTGGTTATGATTAGGTACACCCGTTGAGCCGTTGCCAATGAGTACATATTCATCTTCTTTTTCTTCTACTGCGAGTGTTTGCCAGTCATCTGTCATTAGGAAAAAATGGTCCTGGGCATTAATATGTACTGAGAATGTAACGGAAAAATATAGTGTAATGAATACCTGTTTAATCATGCCGAAAAAAGAAGTCCGCCTATTCGTGGATGAATAGGCGGAAGGTGAGTAAATTATTTAGTGATATTGATTCTCTTAGACTCAATAAGTTGATTATCAGTATAAATACTGAGAATATACTGTCCGGTAGGATAGTCTTCTGTAATGAGCGTGACCTCGTCCTGTGATTGATAGAGTTGTTTTTGATGTACAATTTTACCTGTCATATCCACTACTTGCAATAATAGATTTTTGTGTTCGATTACATTGTAACGAACACTCAAATAGCTGCTTGCAGGGTTCGGGTAAACAGATATATTGCTTATCAACTCATTGTCTTGTACTTCAACAATAAGTCTTTCTTCTGTTGGTAACTCAGGAAAATATACAGGTTCGGGATAATCTGTATTACCATTGAGTCTTAAAATTGCAACGGCTTTTCCGGCGGTGATATTAGGTTGTACGGCATAGTCATGAAGTAGGTCAAGGTCTTCGTCTGCCAATAGTGCGAGGTCTTTACCTTCTGCTTCCCATGCCTGCAGCAAACTACGTAGCCCTATAGATGCCACATGGTCGGCAGTTTCTTTTTCAGATAGTTCCCATGTACCTATATCTGCGAGGATGGCAGTTGCTTGTTCTGTATCACCCTTTTGGTCATATATATTGGCAATGCGATATTGGAAGCCTAATTCACCTGTACCGGAGAGAAAATCTATCATCTTATCACTATGGTCAAGGGTATCTGCACCAAGCAGTAGTACGGCTTGATTGATGGCTTCGTCGCGTTCTCTTTTGTACTCATTGGCTTCTAATTCCATCTGTTCCTTTGCACCTATAGTGTTTAATCCTTGATTGATCTGATTTCGCATAAATTGTGGTAGTTGACTGATGCGATTACCAAGATTTTCTTGTATTTGAGCAGATTTTGCAGCTTGTGGATGTTGGCGAAGGATATTGCGAATCATCGCTTTGCTAAAACCAACTTCCTTTTTGCTAACTTCTTCCAATACAATATCAGAAGTGAAAGGAGCCTGCTGCATGATTTTCGAATATACATCAAAAGCCCTTGACGCACTATTGGCAGTTTGTACCCAATTGACCATTTGAGGCGTATTGCCATTATCCACTAAATCGCCTAAAGTGCCAAGTGTTTGATTAAACAAGTCACCTTTGGCATCTTTGATACCTCCAAGTGTACCGATGTCAGGCTTATTGACAAGGAAGATTTCGGGACAATCACTTTCTGATGGAGGGTCTTGTGCCTCAATCACGGTGATTGCACCGATATTGACATTAGGACTAAGCCTTCCATCAGTGGCATCATTATGATGAATGTATCGAAATGAAAGGGCACCGGTACCGGCATTATAAAGATTCACAAATGCCGAAGGGTTTTCGCTAAATCGGTTGGCAGTCAGGTATTGATATTCTTTGATGCCTGTAATGCTTGTTCCGGCATCTTTAAATACCCCAGTGTCAAAGAAACTTTCGGAAAAATTATTACAGCGATATTCAAGACCTGCACCAAACGAACCGACTACCTGATTTGTATTTTGCCCGATGGCTTCAGTAGCTAACAAGAGATTTTCAAAGTCATTATTATTTATCTGTGTAGCATTTGGGTGTTGATTTCTGACAATGACCCCAAAGCCATGATATGATGGTGCGTTTTCGGCAGTGAAGGTGTTGTATTGCACCTGATAACTGTCGCACCCATCAAGATATAGTCCGTATGGTGGGATAGTGGAGTTGGTAGCACGTTTCACGGTGAAATTGTTTTCGTAGGCTGTTATGCCGTTTGTTTGATTAAGAGCATATATACCGCGCCAACACTCAAAA
>CALCMV010000405.1 GCA_937967535.1 uncultured Saprospiraceae bacterium | reverse complement strand
GTGAACGGTATAAATCCCGAAAAACTGTAATGGCTGCTTTAGCTGTCAAGTAAAACAAAAATAAATTTATAAATTATTGTTTTTAATTTATTATAAATAAAAATAATAATACACTTGACAGCTAAACAGGCTGACCGCGAATACCGTAAAGGCGAATTTATTCGCCACGTAAGTAATAAGTTTAATTTGTAAAATTCTTATTTTTAGTTAATTGTAAATATAAATTACGCCACACTTGGCGATTGAAATCGCCTTTACGAGTTCGCGGTCAGCCTGTAAAGCAGTCATTACGGGTTTATTCGGAAAACTAATATTTTCCGAAATTTACCTCGTTTATAGTATAGTTTAAAAATTTTCTGTCTGATAAACTCAATAAACTAATCACCCCCGTTTGTGTTATACTACTTTCAAAAGGTTTTGAAAATACAAAAAATAGCCTTACTTTCGGTCAAAATCCTAATTTTATTATTTTAGAATGTATTTAACGAATCAGGACAAATAAGATGCAACTACAAGAAGCTCAGGAAAGATTTATACAATCATGGGGAACACTCGGTTCGCATTGGGGAATCAACCGAACTATGGCACAGGTACACGCCTTGCTGCTCATTTCTCCCGAACCGCTTGCTGCTCAACAGATTATGGATGCCTTGAAAATATCAAGCGGTAATGCGAATATGAATATTCGTGCCTTAATAGATTGGGGCTTGGTGTTCAAAGAATTGAAACCCGGCGAGCGCAAAGAATTTTTTGTGGCAGAAAAAGATATGTGGGAAGTCATTCGCAGAATCGTTATCCAACGCAAAAAGAAGGAACTCGAACCCATCATAAAAGTACTGAATGAGGTGAGTGAGGTAGAAGGAAACAGTCCCGAAGCCGAAGAGTTTGTGCATGTGGTACAAAATATTCGCCTTTTTGCCCAAAAAGCAGATTCTACATTGGAAGGCTTGGTCAAATCCGACCAAAAATGGTTCGTAGGTACCTTTTTAAATATGATAAAATAGAGAATTGAAAGAATAGAAACCGGATAAGGAAGGCGAAAAAAACATAGATTAGTGGTTTAATTCGTAATTCATTGGCAATTAAAAACTAGGCTAGCCATTTAACTTTGCCTAAAGCGAATACTCGTCAGACGAATCCCTTTATTTAATGCGAATATTTTATGAGACAAATCACTACATTTCATAAAAACCTTCGTCAGACGAGTACTACGAATAACGAGTTACGACACTATGAACCAATATTATGATACAAATCAATGTATTGCTGTACGGTATCTTTTAGTTCAAATTTTTTTATTGGTGTATTTTCCCACTCATTTTCCATTGCTTTTTCGATAGCCTCTAAAAGCCCGCTTGCACTCAACTCGTTCATCCTGATATATTTGCCCGAAATGACCTCTTTCAGTGCTTTTTTATCTGACGAAATAACGGGAACTTCAAGTGCAATACTTTCTGCCGCTACATAACAAAACCCTTCGCTGTAAGAGGGAACGACCACACAATCGGAGTGTTTGAGTTCTGAAACCAAAGTTTCGGAAGAAAGGTGGTGTTTGAGGTGAATGTAATCCTCAAGTTGATGCTTTTTTATGTATGAAATAATTTTGTCAAATAGTGGTTTTGGTGTTTTGGGAATGATAATTTTTAAGCGTGTATCAGGATATTTTTTCTGCAACAAAATCGCCGCATCCAACAAAATATCCAAACCTTTTGATATACCCAACCTGCCATAATAGGTATAAGTGAATGATTTTTTTTCGTTATTTTTGCTCACAGCATTATTCAATCGCTCTATACGTTCATAATCTAATCCATTGTAAATCATAGCAATACGCTTTTCGGCAATGCCATTTTCGCGCATACTATCTGCCGTACTGTTCGATACGGCAATAAATTTATCGAATCGAAACCGCGTCAGCATTTGCTCAAAAAGATAATGCCCCCATTTTGCTATCTGCCCCATATAGGGTAGGTCAAACCACAATTTGCCCCATACTTCATGGAAAGTAATGACCACCTTTTTTCGGAATATCCGGGAAGTAATATAGGCAGGTAAACCCGCATTGTAGGAAGTCGTGTGTACAATGTCGAACCCGCGAATATGCCGCATAATCGGAAACACCGCAAACAAAGTAAAGGTATAACGATTGAAAAACGGATAGCGACGAATCCTGACTCCATTCATCATCTCTTCAGCCGGCATTTCTTTTTCTAAACGAGTAGTAATGACCGTCACCTCATGCCCTTCACGCACCAACTGTTCGGTCAGACTTTTAAATAAAGTCTCCACTCCACCGATATTCGGATAAAAATTTTCCAGCACAAAGAGAATTTTCATAAGCCAAATGTAATGTTTAATGCTTAATGATTAATGCTTAATGACTAATTTTATTTTGTTTTTACTGCGCGAAAACCCCGAAATTAATGATTAATCGTTGACCGTTAATCACTATCTTTACGCATGTTTCGTCCCGTTGATATTTCTCTTTTGGTGATGTTCCGAATCGTCTTTGGCGTATTGGGTTTTGTGGATGTATTGGGTACGATTTTGCACAAAGAAACCCGCGACAATCTTACCAACGAATTTCAATTCAAATACTACGGTTTTGAGTGGATACAACCCATGCCCGAATGGTTGATTTTGATTTTTATGACGGCAATGTGCTGCTTGGGGATACTGATTGCATTGGGTTTACACTATCGAATTGCAACGATATTATTCGCACTTGGTTTTACCTATTTTAATTTTTCAGAAGTTACACAATATCTAAATCATGGATATTTATTTTGTTGGTTATCATGGATAATGTGCTTTATACCCGCCCATCGCTGCGCCTCATTTGATGTACAACGCAAACCCGAAATCTACTCCGATACTAGCGCACAATGGCATATTTACTTGTTCGCTTTCCTGATGGGCGTGGTTTATTTTTATGGTGGATTAGCCAAAATAAATACCGATTGGTTGCGTGCCGAACCACTACTCACTTGGCTCCAATACAAGCGCAGATTGTGGCTAATCGGTCCGCTTATCTCGCAAGATTGGGTGGCTTGGGCGATGAGTTATGGGGGCTTGGCATTGGATTTATTTGCAGTGCCTTTATTGCTATTTCGGCGTACTCGTCCGGTGGTTTTTGTATTTATATTACTCTTTCATTTTATCAATACGCTTATCTTTCAAATTGGTATTTTTCCCACACTTTCCATTGCCCTCTCTTTATTTTTCTTTCCGCCCGATTTGCCGCGACGCTTGTTTGCGCGTTTTTGTGAATATTTTCCGAAAATGGGTAACAGAATAAAAGAATTTTTCGCCTCGTCTGACCTTTCAAAGATGTCAGACGAGTACGTTCCACCTTCTCCCGCAAAACAAAAAATCACCATCGCCGTACTCTCCATAATTATTGCATTTCACCTATTGATACCCTTCCGTCACCACCTCATTCCCGGCAATGTAGCATGGACAGAAGAAGGGCATCGCTACTCATGGCGCATGATGCTACGCGGCAAAACGGGGAGTGGATATTTGCTCATAAAAGACGTACAAACGACTAAAGAAACCAAAGAGTACGGCACCAAACACCTCACCAAACGCCAACGCCGAAAAATGCGTACCAATCCAGAGTTAATTTTACAATACGCTCATTTTCTGCGAGATAAAGCAAAGGAGGAAGGGCGTGAAATCGAAATTTACGCACACATCAAAGCCGGATTGAATGGCAGAAAAAAACAAACTTATACCGATTCGACGGTCAATTTAGCCAAAGAAGAATATCCATTTTTTGGACATGCGAAGTGGATTTTACCTTTGGAATAACGTAAAACGATTTTGCAAATCGTCACGCCATACGAGGAACGATTTGCAAAATCGTTTTACGTTTTTCAGTGCATTTCAAAAAAATGTATTTCGTTTTTTGTGGCTAAAAACAAACGATTTTTCTGTACGTGTATATGCGAAAATTCCTCGTCCGCATGTAGGGACAGGGCATGCCCTGTCCCT
>CALCMV010000404.1 GCA_937967535.1 uncultured Saprospiraceae bacterium | reverse complement strand
ATCTTTGCGCTCCAATTGAGAAAGGGTTTTTTCGATATTTTCGTTGGCTTCTTGGGTGAGTACGGTGATGTCTTTTACCTGCGATACTTGTTGGTCGCGCTGTACTCTGGCATCTTTTACTTGTTCTTTCAGATTGTCAATTTGTTCTTGTTTGAGGACGATTTTGCTTTCGGCGGTATTGATTTTGCCGCGTAGTTTCTCTTGTTCTTGTTTGCAGGCAGAGAGGCGCACCATGTAGTCGTTGATGGATTCGCCGCATTTTTCAAGCTCTCGTTCAGCTTGTTTGATGTCCATTTGTAAACTGGCATATTTTTTTTTGCTGATGCAGCTTGTCATTATAATTGCTACAAAGAAAAGTAGAGCGATTTTTATTGTTGTATTCATATTATTAGTAATTCGTGATTGGTAACTAGTGATTAGTTCTATTTCGCGAAAAATTATCACTCGCTCACCATTATTAATTTTTATCGTTTATTTTTGATTCTTCTATTTTTAATTTCAATTCTCTTGAATTACAGAAAATGGATAATGCATTAGCCTTTTTCACAAAATCTTCAACATTTTCAAGAAAAAAAGAAAAATTGTCTATGATGAAATTGATATTGTCTCGAATTGTTTCAGGAATTTCACTGTTGGTTATGCCTCTCTCATCCATTATTTCACAAATCAGCGGCAAAACACTCATCCTTTCAATAATTGAATTGGTGTACATTTCACGTTTTTCGACGGAAAAAAGATGGAGGTGTGGCATCATGTCATATCCGCGCATTATAGCTTCCGTGAATAATTCAAGTTGATATTCTGACCAATGTTGAATATCCGTTTTTAGTTCATTCCAATCATAATCTATAAAATAATTCGCTAAAATATCGTTTATCTCGTCTACTCCACAAATGTAAAAATAATCTCCATCGCGAATACCGGCTTCTAATAGTACTTTGTATAAATCTACGATACAAATATTTGTGCTTTTTGATTTGTAATCATCGGGATATTTTTCTTTTAGTAACTGTATGTTCATTTCAGATTCGTGGTAACAGCACAAAAATTGAACCGCTAAAAGGCAAAAATAGTGTTTTTAACGGCTTTTTTGCAAGTGGAATGAAGGTATTAATTTTTTCGTAACGTCTATCGGTTCAATGGAACATCTTCCTTTGAATTAAGTGTTTCTCTTCTGACTACTATTGGAACAAAAAAGGTCATTCACCAATCGGCAAATGACCTTATATATATTTTCAATCTCAAGTCTCTTGTCTCATATCTCTCGTCTCAAGTCTCTTATCTCTTTCAAGTCTTCTAATAAAATTTGAATCGTTGGTCGGATACATCCGTTTTTTCTTTGAGGGCATCAATCAGAACGGAACTGCTCAACATCTTTTGGCGAGTTTGCTCGTCGAGTGTGCTTTGTAATTGTACAATATCACCGCCTGCGGCTTCGGCTTTGTTGTCCATTTTGACAATGTATACACCGCCGTTGCCTACGATTGGTTTGGAGGTTGCGCCGTTGGCAAGTCCTTTGAGGGCTGCGGTGACTTTTGGCTCTCCGGTCAAGCCTTGTGGGAAGCTGATATTGCGATTGTCGGTTTGTGTGCCATTATATTGTGAAGCGATGGATGCGAGGTCGGTGTTGTTACCGACTTTGGAGGCGATGTTTGCCGCTTTTTTCTCGTTGATGACTTTCTGTGTGACAATAGAACGCACAGCATCAATGGAAGGCATCCCTGCCGGATAGACGTTGTTGAGTGCTGCTACTGCATAGCCTTTGGTGTAAAACTCAACGGCATCTTCGTCGTACTGATAGATTTCGGGCGATACATCGCCGGGGTCAGCACCGAAGGCAAATTTGACGATTTTGCGCGAAGATTCGCCGTCGTCGAGATTGCTGATAGAGTAGTCGTTGATTTTGAGTCCTTCAGATTTGCGGACTTGTAAGCCTTTTTCTTGTGCGGCTTTTCGCATATCATCGGCAGAACGGTTGTCGCGCACGAAAGCGAAAGCCTCTTGATACTTGGCATCTTGGGTGGCTTTGCTTGGTGCAATGTAGCGACTCACCGTAGCGACTCGCGCTCCTATTTGTCCGCTGGATTTGATTTTGGTGACTTCGACGAGGTGTACGCCGTATTGTGATTCTACTACGTTGAGTTCGCCTCTGCGTGCTTCGTAAAAAGCTAAATTTCTGACTTCGGGCAAACCACTGAGTTGCTCGGCACTTCTCATGCCCAAATCGCCGCCGTTGGCTGTACCTGCTTGTCCGAAATTGACAGCAAGTGTATCAAAAGGTATTTTTTGAGTGAGTATCAAATTTTTGAGACTATCAATGGTGTTGCGGGCAGCCCTCAAAGAACCGGGGTCGGAAGGATTGGCAGTACGTATAATGTGACGCGCCTGTACGGAATCCGGCACTGCGCGGCGGTCAATCAATTTGGTGATGCGGTAGAAACCATCTTCTTCGTAAGGTCCTACGACATTGCCGTTTTCCAGTTCGAAGAGTTCGTCGGCAATTTCGGCATTGAGTTCGTCTTTGCGGACGTAGCGCGAGTCGTATGTGCCATACTCTTCTTGTGCAAATTGCTCATTGTCATTTCTTTCGCGGAATTTAACTGCCAGTTCTTGTAATTCATTGCGAAGATTTGATTTGTCTTCGTCGGTTGCTGCTACGTCAAACATGACATACTCTATGGTACGGGTTTCTTGGTCGGTTTTGTATTCGTGTGCATTGGCATTGAGGTAATTGGTGAGGTCGGCGTCGCTGACTTGCACGTTGGCATCCGGCACAGAAGTGAATGGAATCTGGACGTAGCTGATTTCTGCCGAAGTGATTTGACCGCCTTTTTCGGCTTCTGCCAGCCATTTTGGTGTATACAATGCACCACTGACCATGCTACTTAGTTTCATACCTTTTTGCTGAAGAACGACTTGTTCTTCCAGATTACGCATGGCGTATTTGGTATCTATTGGAAGTGTGTTGTCTCTGTCTTTGAAACGTTGGTAGATGGAGGTTAGGCTATTCATATCTACCTGTCCTGTTTGCGGATTGAAAAAGGCTTGTTGGACTAAAGGGCTGGCATTTGCGCCAACCATCAATTCACCCAATTCTTTGCCACTCACACCATATCCTGTGGCGGCTGCTTCTTGGTCAAGGATGCTTTCGAGTACCAACTCGTCCCAAACGTTTTTATTTTGTTCAAAGCTGCTGACATTCGAGTTCTGACGGGCATTGAGTCGGTTTTGATATTCTTGGATGGAAATTTTCTTGCCATTGATGCTACCCACATTTTGACCACCGCCAAATCCACCGCCACCGGGTCCCGACATATCCATCATTAAGAAGCCAGCCATACCGATTGCAATCATTACGATGAGTAACCAGCTTCGTTTGCGTATTTCACCTAAAAGAGCCATTGTTTTAATTTATTAGTTTATCGTTTATTGAGCTAATTTATTACTAAGTACATTGTTGAAATAAATTTCGTCACTTTTTGAAATATTTCTTTTAAAGTGACTCTTTCCCAAAAACTTCTTATCCCGAAAACATTCGGAACGCTCATTTTTGGGTCGATTCATTTCAAAATAAAGGTCCAAAAATGTAAAGAAATTTAATGGACGATGTACTTAATTTCTCTTTTTGAGAATATCTAACTCAAAATATAGTTGCATGTGTTTTTTGCCAAAAAAATGAATTTGGATATAATTGGTTGATTTACAGTTAAATAGAAGTGATTTTGCAGTAGTTTCTTTTCCAAATAGGGGCATTTTGGCAAAATGCCCTGCAAAGAACGGAGATTATAGGCGAAAAACAAAATTTTTAGGGAGATAGTGTTGTGGTTTCGTTGTGTTGTCGTGTTGTAGCTATTTTGTGCTTTGTTATGAAATTTTGCGAAGCAAAAAATACAACAACAGAACGCACCACGACACTACAACAAAAAAAAAGACAGACTCTCCAGCCTGTCTTTCACAAAAATACATTAAACCCTAACTTATACTGACTAAACCATACCGGATTGCTCCGGCTTGATTTTGTAACCAGTGTGTTACTGATTACGAATACAAATGTAGGGGCATTTTGGGTGTCATGCACGTTAATTTTACGGGATATTAATGCGATCTTACAGTGGTTTTTGAAAATTTATCTACGTGAAAAAAAAAGCGTATCTACCCTAAATACCTGATAATCAGAAGAAAACAAAAATATCATTCATGTAATTACATTAAAAAAATTTACAAAGAAGTATCTTGTCTTACAATTTTAAGGTGAAAAAATGCGACTTAGATTTGGTGTTTTTTTGCTACTTTGGGAGATGATTAGCTTAAAATAAAGAGAAATCAGACTATTTTATGAGTCAATAGTCTTCGCTAATTTTGAATTTTGAATGAAAAATTTTGAATGACAAAAAATATTTAATTTGCTAATTTTTAATTATCAACAAGAAAACAAAGTGAAATTTAAATTAATTTGTCATTCAAAATTCATAATTCAAAATTTGGCGAAGACATTAGTATTCGCTCATTACTTAATAATTACATGCTGTGTGCCGATACCATCTTCTGTTATCAACTCCACAAAGTAAATACCGGTGGCAAGATCTGAAACATCTATATAGGCTTGTTGTGTTCCGGTAGCAATATCGCGGTTGAGCGTTTTGATTAATTGCCCGTTGGAGTGATATAGATTGATTTGCATTGTTTGATATTGTTGTGCATCGAAATTGATGAATAATTGATGATCTGCGGGATTGGGTTGGATATTAAATTCGATGCTGGGCGTGGTGGTTTCGTTGTTGATGAGTAATTGGTATTCTACCAATTCATTATATAATTCAAAAAATGCGGCGGCGAGGTCTACGAATTTTGTTCCATCATTGGTGTGAATGGCAAAACTCACGTCTTTTTCGGGTACATAATATACGAATGAAGTATATATAATTGCGCCTTCATGTCCTATCAAATTATTTTCTACATCAATAGGTGCTAATATAACTCCCAAACCATAACTAAGCCCATTGCCAATGCTGACATTATAATCGTACAATAAATCTGTTGCATTGCCGAGTATTTCGCCAGTATACAATTGCCTCACCCATTCGGAAATATCTGTCGGAGTAGCCGCATACGCTCCTGCTGCCGAAGCCGAACTGAAAACCGCCGTCAGAGGTACTAATTCCGATATATTGATGGGGGCTTGTCCGAGAGGTTGCTGCCAAACATCTGCCAGCGTACCTGTGGGAGATTCTTGTGGCAACAGCACAATATCATCAAAACCAAATGGTGCAAGAACACGCTCACGCACAGCAGTATGAAATTCTTGCCCACTGATATTTTCAATAATCAAACCCAGTATGAGATAATTCGTGTTGCTGTATTCCCAGCCTTCTCCGGCAGCAAAATAGGGAGCAGCCAGAAAATTGTCCAACATCTGCGTCATGCTGTATGTCGTGCCTAATGTATTGTTGATGAGTGGCGCGTAATTGGGGTGGTCGGTATAGTTGAAAATACCACTGGTATGATTGAGCAATTGGTGAATTTGAATGTTGCCGGCTATCTGCGGGTAGCCCGAAATCCACGTTCCTACTGTATCATCAAGGCTCAATAAACCTTCATCAGCCATTGATACGATACATGCCGAAGTAATCGTTTTTGAGACACTGCCAATCGGGAATACATGGTCTGTGTTCAAGTCATCCGTATTGCTCGAAATACCGGATGTTGCCGCCCATATATCGCCTTCTCCAAAATTGACGGCTACGGACAGCCCAATTGGTGCCAACGCTCCCACCGCACGCTCCAATGCCACTTGCAGACTATCTGCCAAGACAGGGTCAATGGTACTTTGTAGGGATATTTGGGAAGTAGCCACCGGATTCGCTGTATTTTGACTTGATATATTATTGATGCTTAGGTTGAAATCATCCGAAAGCAAGTAGCTCGTATTTTGAGCATTCAAATCACCCAAAAAGGATATTAATATGATAATAAATAAACTAAACTTCGTCTTCATATTGTTTTAAATTTAAATATTTATAAATAAAATTTAATTAGCTAAAGTAATGGTGTTCTCATAATAATAATAATTTTTAATAAAATACGAAAATATAGTTGTTATGCAATGGCAGACTCCAAATCGGGCTTTGGAATGACGGTTTTTTTGGCGTTTTTATTTTTAACAAATTAGAATGGATATTATCCCGAAGAGATAAAACATTTACAGTAGAAAACGTCTTATCTCTTCGGAATATTCAAATAGGAAGAAATGATTGCTTAGAAAGAAAAACGGGCTCCCAAACTAATATTGAAGGTGCTGAAACTCACCCCTTGGTCAGTTTCCCAAGCGGGAAATTCTCTTGACCCAAAATTGTCGCCTGCTGCTGTCATATGTGCAGCGAGTGCTGCCGAGTCAATTTCTTCAAAATATTCGGTGAAAGGAAAAGTACCGCCCAGAGAGAGTATTGGCAATACATCTTGTGTCGAACCATCAGGCAATGTGACATCGGCGCGAGTCACCTCAAAGGTGTTTCGGCGAATACGTAAACCCGTATAACCAATTGAGCCTAAGATGCTTATCTTTTCACTCAACTGATAACGCAAGCCGAAGGCTGCCGTAAAACCAAGCGTAGGTTTGCCTTTGGCGACAGATTCTGCCTCAAACCTATCTACACCATCGGGAAACAAAAAGTTAACCAAATCTCCAACGACCAATGTGCCGTTATTCGATTCGCGCAAGCCGTTTGTCTGCCCCGCCACCGGAGCGATGATGCCAAAACGCGCAAAAGGACTCAAGGTTTCGCTACCCGCATCCACAACGAAGGCAGGTGAAAGCGTAAGCCGTCGGTTGGTAGCGTATGAACGGTCAAAATCGCTGCCTTGTGTGGCTTCTTCTATCAGCACTTGCGAGCCTAATGTATAAGATACTCCCAAGTCAATTCCAAAATTGCGACTCAACATATAACCCAAGCCCAAATCCAAGCCCAAACCACTGCCATAAGAACCCGAAAGTGTACCGTTGATTTCAGCACCGGGAGTGAGGGCATTGCTTACGCTCGGACCAAGTATTTCGCTTGTAGCAGGAGCAAGAAAAGTCACGCCGGGTTGTACATAAAAGCCTTGTGCGTGAATAAGGCTTGTGCAACAAATAAGTAATGTTGTAAATAGTAAATTTCTCATAATAAATGTGTTATAGTTTTGTAGTGTTGTAGTGTTGTGGTTTCGTAGTGTTGTAGTTTCGTGGTGTTGTAGTGTTGTAGTTTCGTGGTGTTGTGGTAGTATCGTGTTTTTTTTATTTTGTAAAATAAAAAAACACTACAACACTACAACACTACAACACCACAACACTACAACACCACCACACCACTATTACAATTCAAATCCAACATATAATTGAAGGACTAAATTTCTATCTCTGTCGTTGCGAAGCACTCGGGTCAGGTCATTATTGTCGGGGTCAAGGGTGCTTACCTTTGAAAAGTCATAAAAGTTATTGGTAATATCTGCCAAACCGTAATTTGCTCTAAGTCCTATTCCGAGTCCTGTATCAAAACGATATTCGACACCCGCCATCACCCCGTAATCAAGCGGATTATAAAAATTACCGTCTTTTTCCGCAAAATCATGGTAGGCATCCGTTATCAGAGGTACTTGTGCATCACCAAAACGCTCAATAGAGCCTACACTGTTTTCGTTAAAAATCGGTTGATTGCTGAGGGTAAAATCCTCTTGCGGGTCTTTTCTGTAATCGTGTTCAAGCTCAATATTGAAGGGTTGCAGGTCTACTTCGATATTGCTGCCAAAATCGCGCGGTGCGGCATCAAAAGACAATTGCCCCGCCCCCGTAGAATTGAGCAAAAAACCAATATAACCACCACCCGAAAAGCTGACATTGCTATTCACTTTGCCATAAAACATCAAAGGAATATCCAAATAACCATTGTTGACATTCAAGGAAACCGAGCGATTGCCTGCAAAATACAAAGGGTCGGCTGTCACACCCTCTACAATCCAAAATGATTCGCCGGTATAAGCGTAATTCCCGCCTTTTTGAGAATATTGTACTTCGAGCAGCAGTCCTACCCTATCCGAAATCGCGTACCTGAATGTCGGTGCAATGAGAAATCGCGTAATCACGGAATTGGATTCGAGCCGATCATCCATAGATGAACGTTCAGACGGACCGCCAAAGGTCGCAAAGTTGAGTCCGGCTTTGATACCAACAGAAAAATCACCGGCATTTTGTGCCTGCATCTGAAAGCCTACTATAAGTACAGCGATAAACAAAAAAAGTCGTTTCATATTATTTTCTTTTTTAGATATGTTCTTAGCCGGACTTTGGACATTTTGGAAATTAGTCTCGGCTGAGCCGAGAGGGAAATTAGATTTTTTTCTTATAAGTAATTGATTATAATTTCGATAAAAATCGGAATTATATTTTATAAAAAATATTTATTTGTAATGTGTTCGCCAATTTTGAATTTTGAATGAAAAATTTTGAATGAAAAAAATATTTAATTTATAATTATCAGTAAAAAACAAAGTAAAATTTAAATTCATTTGTCATTCAAAATTCATAATTCAAAATTTGGCGAAGACATTAATTAATACTGTTTTGTAAAAAAAACAATGTTTTACCAAATTCCTCAATGTCCAAAGTATAGCTAAGAGGTCAGAACATTTTATAGTCAGAAGTTAGACCAATTCACTGCTCATAGCATTTGACCATAAAATGGTCTGACTTGATAGCTCTGACTTCTCATAAAAAAACGCCCAAATATAGGGCATGATTAGGAATGAAGGGGCATTTTCGCCTTTTTTTAACGTGTGAAAGTGCTGATTCGTCCTATCAATAAATCTAATATTGGAAATTGAATAAATGAATTTTATATAAAATAATAAAACGTATGGCTTTCAAATGTTATTTTAAATGAATTGGAAATCAAAGCACAATATTGTTCTTACTGTCAATTTACCAACCTTCGGATATAGCGACAAAAGCAAAGGCAGATTATCTGACAGTAATTTAAAGTGTTAAACTAATCGTTGAGCGCAGCAAATGTCGGAATAATTATTTATCTTTAGTTATCAAATTATTTCACTTCACAAAAATTGATAACCATGAAGATAAAACTTTATCTGACAAGTCTTTTGCTGACTACATGCTTTACTTTTAGCTTTGCTCAACTTGTAGTTAATTCAAACACTTTTACGACCTTGAACTTTTAGAACTTCTACTCGGCGAGGGGATTCAGGCAAATTCTCTCAACTTCACAGGTGTTAACATACAACGAGGGGTTTTTAGTTCCAATGCGACAAATCTCGGAATTGATGAAGGTATCATGATAGCGACAGGTAATATAATTGCTGCCGTAGGACCCAACGACAGCGATGATACTGCCATACCCGAAGACTCCGGTTGTGGCATTCCCAGTGACGCGCCACCTTTTCAAGGACCGGGCGGGCTGTGTCGCCCCGGTGATGCCGATTTGGATGCTATTCTTTCAGGTAATACACAAACCTTTGATGCTGCTGTTTTTGAATTTGATTTTACGCCCATGTTCAATACCTTGCTGCTTGATTATGTATTTGCATCAGAGGAGTATCCCGAATATGTTTGTTCGGCTTTTAATGATGTTTTTGCTTTTCTGCTTACTGGTCCAAACCCTAAGGGTGGCAATTATAACGAATATAATGTAGCTATGATTCCCGGCACTGATATTCCCGTTGCTATTAATGCGATAAATCCGGGTATGGTTGGTGCATCAGGTACGCCCTTCGGTTGTTTAGGTGCGGGTTCTTTGGCTTTCAGTGATTTATATGTTGACAATACCGGAGGTATTTCCGTGCAATTCGATGGCTTTACGAGCAAGTTACAAATGAGAACTCCCGTAATTGCCAATGAATTTTATACCATTAAAATTGCCATTGCGGATGCCGGAGATGGTGTATTGGACTCGGCTGTTTTTCTCGAAGGACATAGTTTTAAAAGCGTACAAATCACTGATATTGATGACCTAGAACATCTCAATACATTCAATATCCAACCTAATCCCTCAGACGGGCGATTTGTGGTTGATGCCGAATTTGAGGTGACACAAACCGCCACTATTCAAATTATAAACGTATTTGGACAGGAAATTTACCAATCAAAAAATACGAAAAAGCACTTTATAGAAGAAATTAACATTAGTAATGCGCCAATTGGTACGTATTTTGTAATTTTAGACACAGAAAAAGGAAAGGCTGTTCAAAAAATAGCCATTTCAAGATAAAAAAATTCTAAAAAACAAATTCCGGGTCAGACACATTTTATCCAATTTTATTGGAATTTACAAATTGGTCACAACTCGTTTAAGATAGTATCAAACACACCCGTTTATGGTTTCCCGAACAGCTTTTGTTGTTCGGGATTTTTTGTAAATGGATATTTGAGTATTCAGACAGCCTTTTTCATAAAAATATTCGCATTGAATAAAGAGATTCGTCTGACGAGTATTCGCTTTAGGCAAAGTAAAATGGTTTATTATTGAAAATCAATGAGTTAAAATTATATTTACATTCATGTTAGCAAAAAGAATTATTCCCTGCCTTGATATAAAAGACGGACGCACTGTGAAAGGAGTAAATTTCGTCAACTTACGTGATGCGGGCGACCCCGTAGAATTGGGCGCAAGATACAGTCAGGAAGGCGCAGATGAATTGGTCTTTCTGGACATCACTGCCACGCACGAAAAGCGCAAAACGCTCTCTGAACTTGCACGCCGCATTGCGCGGCATTTGAATATTCCATTTACCATCGGCGGAGGTATCAGGACGACGGAAGATGTAGAAATCATGCTCGCGGCAGGTGCGGACAAAATCAGCGTCAATTCTGCTGCTTTTAAGCGTCCTGATTTGATTGATGAATTGGCAAAAAACTTTGGTAGTCAATGTATTGTGGTAGCGATTGATGCCAAAAAAGTAAAGGATGATTGGTATGTTCATTTGAATGGAGGACGCATTGCCACTGAAAAAAAACTACTGAATTGGGCAAGAGAAGCAGAGCAACGCGGCGCAGGTGAAATCCTGTTTACCTCCATGAATCACGATGGTACAAAGGCGGGTTTTGCCAACGAAATAAATGCTGTTTTATCCTCGAATTTGTCCATCCCAATTATCGCATCGGGCGGTGCAGGAGAGATGTCTCATTTTTATGACGCTTTTACGGAAGGGAAAGCAGATGCAGCACTGGCGGCGAGTATTTTTCATTTTGGAGAAATTGGTATCGGAGAATTGAAGGCGTATTTGCGGAAACGGGAAATTGCTGTTAGGATTTAGTCCGCACGCGCCCCAGCCCCTAAAGGGGAGTTAGCACTCGCAGCCGGAAAATGTGGGCTGACTCCCCTTTAGGGGCTGGGGGCGCGGATATTACGGCAATTTCACTTGATAAGTACGCTTCGCCGAATTGGTCAGTTTGGAGGAACGCAACCAAGGGTTGTATATCTTCAACATGCGGTAGCTCGTACCGTGTTTGTGTGCAAAATCTCCCCAACTCGCTATCGCTCCGTTTACCTCTACAGTACGATAGCTGAATGGCGGGTACAAATCATGCGCTTCTAATTGAAAACCATAACGCTCGGGGTTTTGCATGATAGCTTTCAATGCTACGATGCGCGACACATAACGCGCCGTTTCTTCGTTCATTTCGATGTCGTAATATTGGGTTTCTTTTTGTGCATTCATCAATTTACGCATATTGCTTCTGCCCATATTGTAGCAGGCGGCGGCATTCATCCATGTACCATAATCGCGTTTGGCTTCCTTCAAATATTTGCAGGCGGCTACCGTTGCTTTTTCGACATGATAACGCTGGTCCACCTCGCTATTTACTATCAATCCACGCTCTTTTGCCGTTCCTGACAAGAATTGCCAAATGCCACTTGCTTTGGCAGGCGACTTGACATTTCGCAAGCCACTTTCGGCTACGGCGAGGTATTTGAAATCATCAGGAACACCCTGCTCGGCAAGGATAGGTTCGATGATGGGGAAGTAACGATTCGCCAATTTCAAATACTGTAAAGTCGCCGAATGACGGTAGCTGTTGACCATCAATTCGCGGTCGAGTCGCTCGCGGGCATCGAAATTATCGGGAATAGCTTCGCCACCCAAAGTCGGATTGTCGGGCATCGGAGGTGCCTTGATGGCTTGCGGAAGATGATGCGTAGACGATTCATTGTCCGATTTTTTGGCTTTAGCATTACGATAATTATCTGCATCTATCGCCGCCGAATCACTTTCTATCGACGAACTAAAAAACAACATTGCCCCAATAGCAATCAACACAACAGTAAAAATAGAAATAGAACGGATCATAGTTAAGTACAAGTACAAGCATCAAATTCAAGTTCAAAGAGAACGAGTCTGAAACTTTGGTTTAATTTTAAAAATGGAGCAAAATCGAAGGTGAAAACTCCTCAAAATCTCTTCTCCACAGGTGTACAATAATGTGTATTTATTTGAGTGAGGTTATACCCATTTGCAGGGATAAGGCATGCCTTGTCCCTACTAATGTTATTATTTTTTCTTATAAATAGGAACGGTAGAACAAGGTTCACCATACATAATACTCTTGGCATGTGGTTGCAGTAATCGTACCAATTCTGTATAAGCGGCTACCGGAACTGGTTTATTGCTGCATCCTTTGATGACTATACGTTTATCTTCGTATTGTGTTGCATCTAATTGAGACAATATTTTGTGATAATGCGTTGCATAAACCGTTTCGACATTGCCTTGCGTGATGCTCAATGCCTGTGGCGCAGCATAGGTCGTCACCAACATATATGCCCAAGTAGGCACAATGGCATCCGTAGAACAATGCAGCGCAATGTGCTTGCCTTCATACTGCGACCAATCATGCGCTTTGAGTGCCGTTCTGAATTCTTTTTCTTTCAGAATCAACTCCATGTACAGGTAGTCTTTGAGGTCGAATGACACAACGGCTTCCTTCGGAAAATATTCTTCCAAATTGAGCGTAATCAAACCACTACTAGCTACCCGATTGACTAAAGGTTTTTCCATATGACGTGTTGTTGAGTTGATGAGTTGTCGAGTTGTTGATTTTGAACTCGCTAATGTAACCATTCAACGTTTAAATAACCAAATCAGATTCATTTTTATTACAAAATTAACAGAGAGAAAGTTGTGAGATTTTTGCTTTTTGATTGGGTGTGATTGTCTTCGCCAAATTTTGAATTATGATTTTGAATGACAAATAAATTTAAATATTACTTTGTTTTTTGTTGATAATTAAAAAATAACAAATTAAATATTTTTTATCATTCAAAATTTTTCATTCAAAATTCAAAATTGGCGAAGACATTGAATAGTTTGTATTAACTTATATTTTAGTTCAAATTAATTTTATTTTAATCTTTATTTTTCTGGTAAATAACAAATTACGCCTTCATTAGCCTAATGACCTAATTTCCCGATTACCTAATGTTCAAAATCAAGTTACGAAAATACGTCTAATTTTCAAAATGCCCAAAGTATAGTTATAAATTGGAAAAAGTCATCTGTGAATAGGGAAATCAATTAAAGAATAGATAAAAAAACGTAAATTTGTGCCTCAATTTTGATTGAACCAAGTATTTCGCATAGTGAAATAGCCAATTAACCAATCATTAATGTTGTTCATAAATAAAAAATTCTAACGCGAGTCCACCCCCCCACCCCCTCCAAAGGGGGACATGTACACGCGAGAATCTCCCCCTTTGGAGCAGGGCTGTTAAGTTCTAATTGAACAAATAAATTGATATTTTTTTTCATTTTATTTTTCAATTTATCGAAATCGGGTTAGTAAGCTATCCCGTAAGTATTTCAAAAAGTTCTTTGATTTTGTCGGA
>CALCMV010000403.1 GCA_937967535.1 uncultured Saprospiraceae bacterium | reverse complement strand
TTAAATCGTAAGTAATTGATTATCAGTTATTTTATTTTTATTAAGGTAAAAAATATTCAATTAATTAAATTTTATAATTTTTTGATAAAAAACAATTTACCTAATACCAAATTTCCTAATTCCCCAATGTCCAAAGTCCGGACTTTACTATGAAAAATTTAATAACTCTTCTTTCACTACTAATCTTCTCTACTATTACACTAACTGCACAAAATACACCTTGCGGTCTCAAAGTTGATCCTAATGCAGCAAAACTAATGGACGGTGCAGACAGTAATTTTAAAAATCGTTTGTCAACCTTTAAAATGAGTGATTATAAGTCACAAATTAATGGTAACAACGAAATCTCAATTGTAGCCCATGTAATTAGAAAAAGTAATGGTACAGGAGGTACAACCGAAGCAAAAATATTAGAGGGATTAGGCAGAGTAAATTCTGATTATCAAGACATGAATATGGAGTTTATGTTGTGTGATGTAAGATACATAGATAATGATAACTACTATTCAACGGTGTATGATTTTCGCGATGAGAGTATTATCGCAAGAAACAATAATGTCAATAATGTAATCAACGTTTATTTTGTTCCTAATTCGACGGGTTCTTGGGCTTATTATCCCTTTATGAGTGAAGATTGGATGGTAATGAATAATTTTCAGTTAGAAGATCGTTCAACTTTTTCTCATGAATTTGGTCATTATTTTGGGTTGTATCATACACATGATACGCCTTTTTGCCATGAGGCGACAAATGGTAGTAACTGTGCCACTTGTGGCGATTTAATTTGCGATACCCCAGCAGATCCAAATTTATATGATAAGGTTAATTTTAATTGTATGTATATAGGAGATAATTCTTATAACCCTGATGTAAAAAACATTATGTCCTACGCTCCTGCACAATGTAAGACAAGGTTCTCAAATCAACAAAAAATGAGAATTGTGTTTACCTTTCTAAATCAAAGAAATTATTTGTTAGATGCAGGATGTAATAATAAAAACATCAATAGCTATTACACTTGCAATGACGGGGGACATTATTATGTACGTCAGATTGGCGATGAGGTATACTGGTTCGGAGAACATCCAAATGGCACATGGGCAAACGTATTTAAAGGAGAATTAGACGGGAATCGAATAACTGGCTATTTTTATGATATACCCAAAGGACATGCTACTGGAGGAAGTGAGTTAAAATTGGAAGTAATTAATGGCGGTGGAAATATTCGAAAAATATCCGGTTCTTCTTTTGGAGGCACTATATTCACGAAAGATAGAAGACCTAATCGTTTACCGGGTAGTAGAGTAGAAGCATATAGTCAGGCAGGAAATATAGGAAATTTGGACGGATTATGGAATTGTAATGACGGTGGCAGATACTACGTCAGGCAGATTGGCGAAAAAATTATATGGTTTGGTGAAGGGGATTTAAGTTATTATGGAATACCCCGTTTTGCCAACGTTGCAGTCGGTACGAGAAATGGAAATAACATTACAGTTGATTGGGCTGATATTCCTAAATGTGATATTAAAGGAAAAGGACAATTAACTTTACGAATCAATAATGCTAATGAAATTGTAAAAACTGGAGGAGCAGGCTTTGGAGGTAGTAAATGGAATAGAAGCGGCACAAATATCAATCTTAATAGCTATTACAATTGTAATGACAGGGGATATTATTATATACGTCAAATTGGCAATGACGTATATTGGTTTGGAGAACATCCAGACGGAAAATGGGCAAATGTATTTAAGGGGAAATTACGTGGAACTGAATTGACGGGACATTTTTATGATGTACCCAAAGGACGTGCTAGTGGAGGAAGTGAACTAAAATTGCGAGTAAGTATTGGTGGTAATAATATTCAAAAAATATCCGGTTCTTCTTTTGGAGGAACTACATTTACAAGAGCTCATAGACCATCCAGATTACCCGGAAATAGGGGAGCAGGGTATAGTCAGACTGGAAATATAGGAAATATGAATGGATTATGGAATTGCGATGACGGTGGTAGATATTACGTTAGACAAATTGGGCAAAAAATTATATGGTTTGGTGAAGGCGGTTTAAATTCTAAAGGAATACCACATTTTGCTAATGTTGCCATCGGTACAAGAAACGAAAATACCATTAGAGTTGATTGGGTTGATATTCCTAAATCCGGACTGAATGGTAAAGGACAATTAACTTTACGAATTAATAACGCTAATGAAATTATAAAAACTGGAGGGTCAGGCTTCGGTGGTAGTAAATGGAGAAGGTAATTTTAAATACCAATCCAATGTCCCCGGTTTGGCATTTATCAGTCGTCTCCGTCCTGTCACCTATCAAATGGATATGGATGCCATCGCCAAACACCACCACACGCCCGACAGCCTACGCCTCGCCGAATCCGAGCAAGCAAAAGCGGCTATCCGCTACACAGGCTTTTTGGCGCAAGAAGTAGAGCAAGCCGCCGAGTCGGTCGGTTATGATTTCAGTGGCGTGGATGCCCTGCAGCATGAGCGTGACAGTATCAGGGTTTGAATAAATCTGCGTTTTTCGCGCCGTTATTTTTTCTTTAGACGAGCCAAATTTGACGCGAATACTCACTGTATTTAAGGAGGATTTGGTGAAGTATAAAGGAAAAAGAACAAGCGAAAAATGTAGATTTATTTGAATCCTGATACGCATTACAGCTTGCGCTATGCGGAATTTGTCGTGCCATTGGTCAAGGCAGTGCAGGAGTTGGAGGCAGAAAACAAAGCCTTACGAGCGCATAATGTGGATTTGGAGGCGCGTTTGGGTAAGATAGAAGCCCTGCTGCGGCAGCGTGTAGAGTAGCCCCCGTATTAAGCCGATTCAACTCAAAATTCTTAACTTATTGGATTATATGCGAGTTGCAAGGCGAATGGCTTTATTAAAAGTGGATGTTTGAGTATTCAGACATCTATTTTTCATAAAAATATTCGCCTTGCAACTATTCCCGATTTACACGAAATGTAAAAAATAATACCAAATTTAATCTTTTCAACGTTGTAGTATTGAAAAAGTACGAACTATGTCAATTCCTCAATTAAATGAGGCTTAGAGTATCATTTATTGAAACGCTAAGAGAAGAAGAATAAATAAATTAGGCGGTACATCAAATGTAAGGCTGGGAGAAATTACAGTTAGGAACGCGGCATAAATAAGTTTACCAGCTTGGGTAGGTTATTTATGCCGCGTTCCTTACAGATTAATTCTCATTCTCATTCCATCTAAAGGTATCTACTTCAAATCCGGCTAAGTCGAGTATGCGGTCAACCACAGTAGCGGCAACTTCTTCTATGGTATTGGGACGGCTATAGAAGGAAGGCACTGCCGGGCAGATAATTCCACCAGCTTCGGTAAGGGCTTTCATATTATTGATGTGAACGAGATTGAGTGGAGTTTCGCGGGTGACGAGGATGAGACGACGGCGTTCTTTGAGGATGACATCTGCGGCACGGGTAGTGAGGTCGTTGGAGATTCCTGTTGCGATACGCCCCAAGACCCCCATCGAACATGGACAGACGAACATCGTATCGTATTTGGCAGAACCAGAGGCAAAAGGTGCCATAAAATCCTGTTTGTCGTAAAAATCAAAAGCGTAATTTTTGTAATTTTCGTTACCGAGTTCGTGCAGCCAGTTGTAGCGAGCATTATCGCTCATAACGACACCGACTGCCGATGTTTGTGCGGAAACAGCTTGTAGTTTATCCAAGAGAACTTTGGCATAAATAGAGCCACTTGAACCACCTATTGCAACAATGACTTTTTTCATTCCGTTATAATTTTTGTAATTTTGGTCTAATTTTGGATTTGGTATAATGATATGTCAGAAATAATAGTTGTTTTTTCAGGATAAATTGATGAATTTTGCTGAAAACATGTACACGTTCTTTCTTCCTGAAAAACAAGATATTGTGGACTTGACTATATCAATAGGGACGATTCATTCGTTCTAGTTGAACCGAGTTTGCTTTGATAGCTCGGTAAAAATATGAATTATTGGCTATTGATATTAAAATAAAACATAAAGTATTTGTCAGATTAGACATTTTTAACAAATATTAAATAATATTGTTGTTTATTATAGATAAATAATTCAAAATCAAGTGTAAATACTTTTATTAAAGTTTCAAAACAAATGAATCATTTTATGGCTAAGACCTTGATGATTTAATTCAAATTGGTCGTGTGTGACAATGTCTTCGCCAAATTTTGAATGACAAATAAATTTAAATATTACTTTGTTTTTTGTTGATAATTAAAATTAACAAATTAAGTATTTTTTATTATTCAAAATTTTTCATTCAAAATTGACAAATACATTGGTGTGACTATTAAGTGCAAATGCAAATTTAAGCATCATTTTTAAAAAAAATATCCTTAATTTGCTCTGTTCACTTTAATTAATTTAAACATAAAATAATGAGAAAACTACTAACTGGTTTATTCTTCTTTACAATAATTTTCGGAGTATTTGGCTTCAAATTAACCAATAATTCACAAGCGTTAACTAAGGTAAAATGGTATACATGGGAAGAAGCTGTTGCCGCTAATGAAAAGGAGAAAAGAAAGGTTTTTGTGGATATTTATACCGATTGGTGCGGTTGGTGCAAACGTATGGACAGGACGACTTTCAACGACCCACGTGTAGCAGAATACCTCAATAAGTATTTTTATCCTGTCAAATTGAACGCCGAGCAGAAAGGAGATATTAAATTTGGTGGCTATATATTCAAATACAAAGAATTGCAAAGACGTGGCTATCACGAACTCGCTGCGGCACTGCTCGATAATAAATTGTCTTATCCGACAACGGTTTTTCTGACCGAAGACCTTAAGGTGGACCAACGCTTGCCCGGCTATCTAGATGCCAGTAAAATGTTGGCAGTACTCACCTATCTGGCAGAGGAAAAAGAAAAATCAAACCCGATGCCCTGGAAACAATACGAACAGGGATTCGATTTTGAAGAACATCGAAAAAAGACCACAAAAAGCGGTACAATTAATACCATAAAAACCGACCCACAGAAACAACCAAGAAATGATACAGACGATCTAGGTCTCGACAATGGTGATAAGAGGCATTAAACACCTCATTTCTCAAAATCTTATAGGTCTGATTATCATATTATTAAACAATTTTGCAATCATACAATCCAATATTTTATCCGAGTCGCAGGTCATAGGTTTCGGCTTAATTCAAACCAAAGCCTAACTCGCAACTCGCAATACAAATTCATGAAAAAAGTTTTATTTGCTGTATGCTGTCTAACCCTTATGTTCGGTTTTATGGCATTCAAATTCGCGCCCACCACTGAGATTAATACACCTACACCACAAGCCGAAGTCAATTGGTATACTTGGGAAGATGCAGTTGCGGCAAATGCCGTACACAAAAAGAAAATTTATATTGATATTTATACCGATTGGTGCGGACCATGCAAGTATATGGATAAGACGACTTTCAGCGACCCGCAAGTAGTCAATTATCTCAACGAGCATTTTTATCCCGTCAAATTCAATGCAGAACGCAGAGAACCACTCACTTACAACGGCACTACCCACGTATATATGCCTTTTCAAAACAGAGGTTATCACCAATTTGCAGCATCCTTATTAGAAGGGAAATTATCGTACCCGACTAGCGTATTTCTAACGGAAGATTTGGTACTCGAACAGCGCATTTCAGGCGCATTAAGCCCCGTAAAAATGCACAAAGTACTCACCTACATCGCAGAAGAAACCACCAAAGCCAGTCCTATGCCCTGGAATGAATATCAAAAACAATACGATATTCAATACGTACAAAACAGGCAGAAGAATTGAGGATTGAGATGAGAGAATAGAGACGAGAGACAAGAGAATTGAGTTGAAATTTCTCTCGTCTCATGTCTCGCTTCTCTTGTCTCCTATCATTTCATCACCCAAGCCTCCCGATTAAATTGATTTTGCACTTTCTTCAATTGGCTATCTAACTCATTTGCAGGGCAATACAATATCACGCCGACCCGCTTCATGCCACCTTTCCAATTGGTGGTCACTTCATAGCCCGCCTTTTTACAACGTCGAATCATATCATTGGCAAAATCTCCATTGCTAAACGAACCAACGACCACAGTATAGCGTTTTTTCTTCGCACTATAAGTACGTGTAGGTGCGGGTGGAGGCGTTACTTTTTCGGGTGGGGCTTCTACCACCTTAGTTCTTCGTTCTACTACCGTTACGGGGTCGTCTATGTAGGCTTCCGGCTCGGATGTTTCATTAAATTCCTCTATATACGTATCGGGATTCTCGTCAATATACTCGGGTTCGTCGGTATCCAGAATACCGACATCTTCTTCGTCATCATAATAATCTTCGCGGTCATCAATTACCGGAATTCTTTCCTCTGTCGTGTCTTTATTGAGTTTATTATCTTGATAGCGCGTCCAGAGCATGTACGCCAATGCCGCCAGTCCGACCAGCACAATAATGTTGAATAAACTAAAGGTTGATTTTGCCATATCTTTTGTTTCAGATTTAATAACAGGGGCAGTTGTGGGTGCTTTGACGGGCAATATTGCCGTTGGTGTTTCCGGTGGGGGCAGCTGCAGTTCGGGCAAGCCGAAAGCATCCGCGAGAAAGTTCGTATTTTCTGCTTCAAATTGCAAATGACCTTTCGTATCTGCCTTAATTTTACCTACTTGTGGAACACAAATCGCCGCTTTGTGGTTCAGCGTCTTCAAGGCATCGTAAGTAAAGGTCTCAATATTTTTGAGTGCTTCCTGATAACTTCCGCCATTTTTTTGTGTCAATCTTCGCATCAGTACGCCGTCGTCCACTGTCAATACATCCACAAAACCCAAATCGCGCGAAGGCGGATACATCACCGCACTACCATTCATCTCCGCCGCCCGATAGTTCGTGACAAAACCACCAAAGCCGGGTACGACTACGCACTCGTATTCGTACAATAATTCAGAAATATTGGTATTGACCGGATTCATGGATAGTCGTGTTACAGTGTTTTTGTGTTATCCTGTACTCTACATGAGAAAATTTTAAAATCGTAATGTAAGCCACTAATGCCGTAACCCGTTATTCGTTGACTTGTTATTCGTTTTTTAACTAATTAATAATCAATAACTTACTGTAATTTTTAATTGTCAATGAATTACGAATTAAACTACTAATTATTTCAAGGGAATTATTAATAAATTCGTAAAAAAATTAGTGCATTCGTGGCAAAAACAAGTATTACATTATCAAAAATAACTTTTCTCATGTAGAGTAGTTATCCTGTTAAAGTAAAATAACGATAACACGGTAACACAAAAACACGATAATACATTTTTAATATTTAAAAATAACGCCTCCCACAAAATTAAGTCCCAATTGCGGATAACGATTCCAACGTTGATAATTAGACGCAAATAAATTATTAAGATCCAAAAATAGAGAAAAATTATCGTTCAAACGGTATGTACCACCAATATTAAGGTCGAGTAAAGGGGCGCGTATTTCCTCCATGCCTTCCTCTGTGAGATACGGAATACCGCCTTGCAGAAAAGTTTCGGCTTTCAAACCAATTTGGTCATTATAATTGTATGCTGCACTGATATTGCTTTCAAATATAGGTAAATGCCAATGTGGGTCATCATTTCCATAAATATTGTATGTACCTGATAATGAAAATTTTATATTTTTTAATAATTCAAAATCAACAAGTCCGTTCAAGGTAAAAATCGTTGCCGTAGAATCATATAAAATATCAAATCGTCGTCTATCGTCCGAATAATCGGTAAGGTACATCGGAAGGTTTCGGATGTCTTTTTGAGTAGCACGGGCTTCGATATTCAATTGGTCAAATTTACCTTTTATACCGCCATACAGATTTCTCAGGCGTGTATTTTCCAAAGTCAAAACCGATTTGATATAAGGATTATAAATACCGATTTCGCGGAATTGCGCCTGTTGAATTTCGCCGTTCCAGCCCCCAAACAAACTCGCCTTTCCCTCCAGAATAGCAATACTCGCCTCAATATCAGGATACGGCACAAAATCTCCACCGTCAAAACCCAAATACGCTCCCGCCTTCAATCGAAAAGGTGCAACATTCAGCACAAAATACGGCTGAAAAGCCAAGACATTATTCGTCTGCTGCGTGGTGATAGAATCATTATCGTCCGAAAAAAAGCGATAGTGATTATCAATTTCCACGCCCAATCGGTTTTTATCAATCCACTTTTCTGCGCCAAAATTAGCCCCTACTCTATATTCCTGCGCCTGATAATTATCGCCCGTTGCATGAAAATCTCCCGTCAACCAATAATTCAAATCATTCACCGTAGGTTCGCTATTCGCTATACGCAATTCTCCGAAGCCTGTCAAAAAGCGTTGGAAAACATCTTCCCGCGCAAAATCTACCGTCTCCGAACTCCCAAAAAAATGATGCCTGTCCAAATCAAAACCCAAGCGCCCTCCTATCGCCACCAAACTCTGCTCCGTATAATAAGTCCCGTCAATAAAACCATCTGTATTCCCAAACTGCTGATACTGAACGTTTTGATTATTATTTGCCGAATGATGACGAAGTTGCAAATTAAAATCCAACCAATCTGACACACCATTATTCATCCGAAAATCCAGATAAGGTTGATTGGGCAAACCATAAGCAATTTTCCCCCAATACAAGCGTGTCAATTGTCCTGTTTCCGGCTTCGTAGAAATGGGTTTGATAGTCGGTGCTTCGTATTCCAATTCCAATAATCGCGGTGGCAAATTGAAGACACTATTCCGATTTTCCTGCGAGAGTTCTTCGGGTAAAGCCGGAGAAGTGCTGTACTTTTTAGCGTCTTTCAGTACAGCATCGAAGGTTTTGGTGACATCTATTTCCTCTTCGCTAAGTCCATCGTCGCCCGGCTGTGCCAAGGTGAGGACAGTAATGAGCAAGCACAGCCCCGTACTGACGACTTTAGCCGTCAGGTGACTCGGCACTCCGCGACGACTAAAGTCGTCGGTATGGAGGCGAAATTTCAAACGAATATTATTAAATAATTTATTATTATAAATAAAAAACATGTTCGTAATTGTTTTATTTAAATGAGAAAACCGTTCACCGTCAGCCGTCTACCGTCCACCGTCACTATCGTCCATTTCCAAATCTTCATCAGATGACTGTGTATCAGGCACAACGCGGCTTTCTCGTTGTTCGAGTTGGTCTAAAGTTGCCAATTTTTGTTTGGCTTCTTTCAGTACATCATCGTCTTTCGTGTAATTTTCAACGATACTTTCGAGCGATGCGCGGGCATTGAAATAATCCTTTTTTTCTACAAAAATATCCCCCAACAAAATCACATTTTTGCCCAACCAATACGGATAACTTGCAATTTCCCGATTGGCATTAAAGGCAATTTCTTGGGCAAAATCAAGGTCGCGTTGGAGATAATAAATATAAGCGATGCGGTAGCGAGCTTCGGCAGCACGTTCATCGTCCGTAAGGTTGATAACATCATTGAAATATTGCAGCGCGACATCATTTTCATTGGCTGCAAAAGCACTTTTTGCGATATAATAAGCGACCTCTGCCCGTTCACGTTTGGTCAGTCTGTCGTCTTGCCGGAGGGTGGTGGCGAGGGTGCGATATTGGTTGAGGAGATTGGCACGATAAGCACTCCGCACCGCACCAAAGTGAGCAGTGTAGCGGCTTTCGTCGGTTGTGGCAAAATCCATCAATTGCTCGTACCACTTAAAGGCATTGGCAAAATCCTGCTTGTGATTGTAGGCAATCAGTGCGGCGCGGGCAGTTGCAGATTCGAGGTAGCGACTATTGCCTTTACCAATAATTGCGGTGTAGTCTGCATAGGCTTTATCGTAATTTTTAATTTCAAAATAACTCTCCGCCCGTCGAAAATATGCGGTGAGCGCACTCGTACTTAGCGGGTAAATTTTGAGGAAATTTTCGTAAGCACTCGCAGCACGGGCATAGTTGCCGTTTTCAAAGTGCGTTTCGGCATTTTTAAACAAAATATTTTCCTCTTCGCTTTCTGTAACCTCGTATCCGGGCAGGTTGTTTTTGAAATTGATAAAACCTTGCGGGTCATTTTGCGAAATATATACTTCTTCGATGCCTTTGAGCGCAGATTTAGCTTCTTGTGAATTGGGATTATTCGTAAAAACACGCTTATATTTTTGCAGGGCAATATTGTTTTCATTCTGATTAATATGAATCAAACCCAAACGCAATAGAGCGCGATTTACATAATCACTTTCGGGGTAGCGATTAATCAAACGTTCAAAAGCGGAACTCGCTTCCCGCAAATTTCTATTATTCAAATATGTGACACCGATTTTGAAAATTGCATCATCTGCATAGTCTGATTTTGGATAGTTTTTATACAATTCTTCCAATGCCAAAATGCCTTCTATCGGGTCATTTGGATTGCGAAGTCCAAGTATGACGGCGCGTTGGTACATGGCATAATGATAATCTTCATATTGGTACTCAATCGCATCATCATAGTACTCAATTGCCTTTGGATAATTGTTGATTTTGAAATAGGAATCGGCGGCACGCAGGGTGGCATCAGGCAGGAGGTGGTCACGTACATATTCGTCTTTTGTGTAATTCAAATTGAGGCGCAAACCATTCACCGCATCCTGAAAATAACGTGCTGCATTTTCATAATTTTCTTGTTTGAGATAGCTGTATGCCATATTGTAATGTGCGGTATGGACGCTAGCTTCGTCGGGCATATTTGTTTGATATTGAGCGAGATTGATAAATTCTCCGAAAGTAGAAATTGCCTCATTATAATCGCGTTCAAAATAGCTCATTTCTCCCAACCAATACATTGCCAATGCCGTATATTTATCATTCGTTGGGTTTTGCATAGAACGATAAAACATGTTTTGCGCTTCTTCCAAACGAATATCATTATACAATTGTACGCCGCGATAATAAGCAACTTTTTGGTAGGTTTCCCGCAAATCGGGTGTCTTGGCAGGAATTTTTTCGAGCAATTCGAGGGCTTGCTCATAATCGCGCGAATAAAGAAAAATATCGCTCAACAATCGTCGTGCTTCATCGTAATTGGCAGATACGGGGCTGACATTTTGTAGCACTCGAATAGCGTCACGGTCATGCCCCAAGTCGTATGAGATTTTTGCAAAATTGAAGTTACAAATTTGCTGTATTTCGGGGTCGTAATTCATTTTTGAGGCTTGCAAAAAGACGTTTCTTGCGGTAGTTTTGTCGCCCGTTTGGAGGTAGCTGTCGGCGAGGTTGTAGAGGGCATTTTGACCAAGCGGACTGTCTATACTTCGCAGTTCTTCAAAATTGCGAATGGCTTGTCCGAAGTCATTGAGTTGGTATTGGGTATAGGCGAGTTGGTATACATCTTTTTCGGTGATTGTGCTAGCCTGTTCATTATATTTTTGGAGAAATGGCAGGGCGCGTTGGTAATCTTCTTTTTCAAACCAAGCATTGCCGATGAGTTTGTTGAGTTCCAAATTATACTTGATAGAGGCTGTCTGTGAAAGCGGTGTAGCGTAAGCAATCAACTCATCGAAGCGGTCTTCGGCAAAGTAAATTTGCGCGATATAATACGGTACCACTTTTTCGTATTGCTTCGATTCTTCCACCAATTTGAAGGAAGCTAATGCCGCCTCATAATCATCCTCAAAAAACGCCGTTACTCCATAATAATAATTTGCCGGATAAAAATACGCACCGTCAATTTCCTTAATTTGAGCAAATTCTTCCCGCGCCCGTTCAAATTTTTTCCGTACAAAATAAGAATAAGCTAATTTAAATTTTCGCTCAATAATTTCCTCACTATCAAGTGTTAATTCATTAATACTTTCGAGGTATGTAATGGCTTTTTTGTATTTGCGGTCATTGTAATAAAAATTACCGAGTTCGAATTTGGCAGCATCCGCGATGTCCGACGGCTCATTCGCACGAATAAAATCCAATACCAATCGCTCCCCTTCAGGATGCTGCAAACGTATCGCACACAAGGCATCGTACAGACGCGCACGAGTCGTGTAGGTATGTGTGCGCGTGGCTTCGGGCATTGTATTTTCCGCCCCAATAATATAACGAAATGCCTGCTGTGCCTGCCCGAAGAAGCCTTCTTCGTAAAAAGTGATGCCTTGTTTATAGGCTTCGTCGGCATCCCGATAAATGGCTGTTTCTTGCGCGAATAGGCTTGCACAAAAAAGAATTACCCAAATTGAAATAATAGTCCTAATCACGTAGTAATGGTTAATGATTAACGATTAATGATTAATGTATAAATTTTATATGTTCTCGCAAAAATAAAAACACAAACTTAGTTCTTTTCTATTTCCTAATGACGAATATATGTAATTTTTTATTGTGTAGCAGTCTTTAGCTAGGATTTTTTTAACGATAGCAAAGAACCAGACTTTGGACATTAGTTAAGCGGGAAATTAGGTCATTAGGCTAACGAAGACATAATTTGTTATTTATCAGCAGAATAAAAATTTTAATAAAATTAATTTAAAATAAAATATAAATAATACATTTATTGATTATGAGTATTTTACCTTCTCGGCTCAACCGAGACCAGTTACCTAATTCCCATTTTGTTAAAGTCCAAAAGCTAATGATAGCAATATTTTTTCTGTTTTTTATGAATAATTCCCTAATTATTTTGATATTTACACATTATTTGAAACTTAATTCTCCTGCCTAAATAACTTATTTGACTCAACATAACAATTGTTTGACAATTTTTGCAAAACGAAATAGAACACGAATTTAGCGAATTATGCGGATAAGATAATTGTAACTACTCAGGTTGTCATCTTCATGATTTGACATAGATATTCATAGACATTGAGTTGCCTTTTACGTAAGGTATCAATGACAGAACGCAAGACACAAAAGGAGTGCTGTCCGGACTTAAATTGCCCAGAGACTTTTTG
>CALCMV010000402.1 GCA_937967535.1 uncultured Saprospiraceae bacterium | reverse complement strand
CCATTCCGACCATAAATAATCGCATGATTCACCACACCATTTTTTATGCTTTCTGTATTAAATTCATAACCGTTAGTCTTCTGCAAATCAAATACAAACGGCTCATTAAAACCCTTAAAGTTCGATACTGAAAATTTTGTTATCACAATTTTTGATTTAATATTGAGCCTCGTAACGACTGTCTTTAGCTGTCGGAAAGGTTTGAAAAACCTTTAACTCGCGTAATATTTGCGCCAACGTGATTGCTCCCTTGCGGTCGTTCCCGATAACTATACGGGACTAAAGACAGCCGTTACAATTTTCAAAGATAAACTAAAAACACCAATTTGCCGTAATTTTTTTACGGAATGTATAAATTTAAAAATTATCCGTACATTTATAACCATTAAGCAAAGTAGCGCGGCACTTCCAGTCCGCGCCGTAGAACGACGCTTCCAGCTCGTTCCACGTCAAGAACGCGAAATGTACGCGAGGCGCGGGCTGGAAGCACCGCGCCAAGTCACCAATCACGAAGATTATGAAAAAGCCACACGCACAGCCACCCGAAACCCACACCGGCATCAAAATCGGAAAGCCAGCCACCAAAGCCGTCGGCGCGAAAGGCGTTACAGAATCGCTGCGGCAGATGAACAAATATATGAACAAGGTGGATGCCCTGCGTATCACGTCCAAACTCAATCAAAAAGGCGGTATCGACTGCCCCGGCTGCGCTTGGCCCGACCCCGACGACGAGCGTTCCAAACTCGGCGAATATTGCGAAAACGGCATCAAAGCCATCGCCGAAGAAGCGACCAAGAAAAGTATTGGCGAGAAGTTTTTTCGTAGAAATAGTGTGCAGGAAATGTCTGAATGGTCAGATTTTAAAATCGGCAAACAAGGGCGACTCACCGAACCTATGTTTTTGCGTGAAGGCGCACAATATTACGAAGCTATCTCATGGAACGATGCCTTTCAACTCATTGGAAATGAATTAAATAAACTCAACTCGCCCGACGAAGCGATTTTTTACACATCAGGACGCACCTCCAACGAAGCCGCTTTTTTATACCAATTATTCGTAAGAGAATACGGTACAAATAACCTTCCTGACTGCTCCAATATGTGCCACGAATCCAGCGGAAAAGGCTTGTCACAAACTGTGGGTATCGGCAAAGGTTCGGTCACGCTGACGGATTTGTACGAAGCGGAAATCATCATCGTCATGGGGCAAAATCCGGGTACGAACCACCCGCGAATGTTGAGCGCATTGGAACGTTGCAAAGAGAATGGCGGCAAAATAATCAGTATCAATCCCATCCCCGAAGCCGGATTGATTAATTTCGTGAATCCGCAACGACCACTCAAAATGCTCGGTGGTGGCACAGCACTCACCGACCTCTTTTTACAAGTACGTGCGAATGGCGATGTTGCATTGCTCAAAGCGATTATGTTATTGCTTTTTATTACAGAAGAAACGAATCCGGGAACTGTTTTTGATGAAAAATTTATACAAGAAAAAACAATAGGTTATGGGGAATTGATAGAGGATTTGCAAAAATACTCTCTTGATGAATTGGCAGAAGAAAGCGGCGTTTCACTAAAAAAAATCTACGAAGCCGCCGCTATGATTCAGCATAAATCCAAGATAATTATTTGCTGGGCAATGGGCATTACCCAACACGAAAACGGCGTGGATAACGTCCGCGAAATCGTTAATTTGCTCTTACTCAAAGGCAGTATCGGCAAGCGTGGCGCAGGTACATGTCCGGTACGCGGACATAGCAACGTACAAGGCGACCGCACGATGGGCATTTGGGAAGCACCGCCTCAACGACTACTCGACAGCATCGAAAAAACCTTTGGATTCAAGCCCCCGCAAGCCCACGGATACGCCGTTGTGGATGCCATCAAAGCCATGCACGAAGGCAAAGGAAAAGTCTTTTTTGCGATGGGCGGCAACTTCCTCTCCGCTACGCCCGATACCGAATTGACGGCAGAAGCATTGCGCCGATGCGACTTGACGGTACACGTCTCGACCAAGCTCAATCGCAGTCATCTTGTACATGGCAAACAAGCCTTGATATTACCCTGCCTCGCCCGTACCGATATAGACGAACAGGCTGAGGGTGAGCAATTTGTAAGCGTAGAAAATTCGATGGGTGTGGTACATTCCTCAAAAGGAGTGCTGACACCTATTTCGGATAAATTGTTGAGCGAACCCGCCATCGTTGCACGTTTGGCGAAGGCGACGCTGCCCGATAGCAAAGTTGATTGGGAGAAGATGACCGCTAATTACGACCACATCCGCGATGCCATTGAGCAAGTCATTCCCGGCTTCGACAATTATAATGAACGAGTACGCGAACCCGGCGGTTTTTATCTCCCGAATGGCGCACGAAAAGGCACTTTTAAAACCAAAAGCGGCAAGGCACATTTTACGATAAATAAAATGACACAACACAATCTCCAACAAGGCGAATATCTAATGATTACCAACCGCAGTCACGACCAATATAATACGACAATTTATGGCTTAGATGACCGCTATCGCGGCATTTACAACGAAAGGCGCGTTGTCATGATGCACCCCGATGATATGAAAACGGAAGGACTGAAAGCTAAAGACATCGTAGATTTGACGAGTCATTTTAATGGAAAAATGCGGACGGCAAAGCAATTTATCGTAGTGCCATATGATGTGGCGCAAGGCTGTGTCGTTACCTACTTCCCGGAAGCCAATGTCCTCGTACCACTCGAACAACAGGCACATACGAGCAAAACACCGGCGAGTAAATCGGTGAAGATTAGGATTGCAAAGTGCTGACCTAAACAAAGCAAAAAAGCGAACCCAACCGGATTCGCTTTTTCTATTTCTTTACAATTTGACCATCAAACAATCTACAATCCTACTATGCTGGATGCAAAATCCCCTGACGTTCAAGCAATTGCTCTTCTGTTTCTTCACGGTCAGGGTCAGGTACACAGCAGTCTACCGGACAAACGGCAGCACATTGCGGTTCTTCGTGAAAGCCCTTACATTCCGTACATTTTTCGGGTACGATGTAGTAAATGTCATCATCCACCGGTGCTTGTGCAGCATCTACCGATACCATTGTACCATCTTCTCGTGGCAGTTCGCCTTGTACACTTGTCCCCTCTTTGAACGCCCATTCTACACCACCTTCATAGATGGCAGTATTGGGACATTCCGGTTCGCAAGCTCCACAATTGATACATTCGTCTGTTATAAAAATCGCCATGATTATTTTTCTTTTTATTCGTTTTTCTATTTTAATTTAAACGTGTTTTTTTGTGTAAATGTTTTATTTCGGGAAATGCTTCGCAAAAATAAGGTATTTCAACCAAAAATTGCGTAAATTCAGGTGTTAGTAAATGTAATTAAGTTTATTTCAAATTAGAAAAAATCAGTTTGAACAAGTTTTATTCAAAAATTTACTTTATTTTGCATGTATATTTCGCTTTAAAATCAATTTATAATGGTCGAAAGTCCTATTAATATTAATCTGCCACGCCAAGAGGAGGTCGAACAGGAGTATAATGAGGATGTTGTTATTATGGCTCCTTTTGACCCTAATGATGTTGTCATTAATACTCCTCCAATGAATATGGGAGACATCATCGATCGTTTAGAACACAATGAGATAAAGATAGATACAGAATTTCAACGTCTTCCTAATTTGTGGAACTTGACAAAAAAAAGCCGCTTTATTGAATCCATTTTACTAAAATTACCCGTTCCGGCTTTCTATTTTGATGTAGGTGATGATAACCTATGGAGAATTATTGACGGTTTACAAAGAATAAGTACTATAAAAAGTTTTGTGCTCGGTAAACCTGAACCATTTGAACTTCAAGACCTTGAATTCTTAAAAGAATATAACGGGGATAGTTTTAATGACCTGCCACGTCCGCTCCAAAGAAGAATAAAAACTTTTCCAATTACGGCTAATGTACTTGGCAAACGTGTACCAGATGTAGTAAAATATAATATTTTCAGTCGTATCAATCAAGGAGGTTTAATACTAGAGCCACAGGAAATGCGTCATGCTTTGCATCAGGGAATCCCCTCAGATTTAGTGGCAAATTTGGTGCGTGATGACTTGTATGATAATGGAGAATTAACACAAGCGGGAACAATAGAGGGCAAAGCTTTTGTACAGGCAACAGACGGAAAAATAAAATCGAAAAGGATGCAAGACAGAGATTTTGCTAATCGCTTTATCGCATTTTATTTGATTCCTCATACAGAATATGCACCTGATATGGATTCTTTTTTGAGTAAAGGAATGGCAAAAATAAATGAACTTTCAGAGCTGGAAATTCAACAATTAAAAAAAGATTTTAAAAAAGCAATGAATACGGCATACTCTATTTTTGGAAATGATGCTTTTCGTAAGAGATACTATGAAGATGAAAATAGAAAACCTGTCAATAAAGCACTTTTTGAGGTGTTAAGTGTTAGCTTTGCAAAACTTTCAATCGAAGAAAGCGCATTATTGTCTCGTAGAAAAGAGACATTCAAAACAGCATTTATGCAGCTACATCGTTCAGATAATGAGTTTGTCGAATCCATTTCGACAGGTACAGCACGCCCTGAACGAGTTGCGAAACGATTTGAAGTCATTAATGATATTATTCAAGAAACACTGAACCAAACATGATATCATGATATCATCCATTCATATTAAAAATCTTAAATCACATAAAAATACAAACATAAAATTAAACAATATTACATTATTGTGTGGTGAGAATGGTTCGGGCAAATCATCCTTAATACAAAGTTTACTTCTACTACGACAATCTTTTCAAAAAAACAGATTGGATAAGGTCTTGAGTCTTAATAAACCACTATGCTATATTGGAGAAGGTAAAGATGTCCTCTTTTCATTTACAGAAGATGATGAAACTATTAAAATAGAATTTAACTATCAAAAAAATATTTATCAATGGATATTCGATGTCGGCAAAGGGCTAACGTTAGATTTCATACCCTACGATAAATCAAATACAACTATATATTCAAATGATGAATTAAGTACAATTCCATTATTCAATAATTTATTTCAATACATAAGTGCCAGAAGATTGGCTGAATACGAATCTGATGATTATGCTGTTGATATAGAAAAGCAAATATCTCTTGAAGAAGGGAGAGCCGAACTGACTGCACATTTTCTTGATTTTTATAGAGAAACAAAGGTTTTAGATGGCTTACTACATCCAAGTATAAACGATAATTCACTCATCGAACAAGTAACAGCTTGGGAACAGGAAATCAGCAAAGGTGTAAAAGTTTATCCGAAAAAAGTCGGAGATAGCTACGAAATCAGATATAGTTTTCCTTCGGAGTTCGGCGAGACGGAAAGATATACGACAAAAAACGTAGGCTTCGGACTCTCCTACGCCCTACCCGTCATCGTAGCCATACTATCAGCACAGCCCAATACGCTTCTGATTATCGAAAATCCCGAAGCGCACCTACACCCGTATGGACAGGCAAAAATCGCCGAACTGATGTCACTCGCAGCACAGGCAGGCATACAAATTATTGCCGAAACACATAGCGACCACATTATCAATGGCGTATTGGTACAAAATAAAAAATCTGTTATTGACACTGAAAATATCAAGATTTGGTATTTCGACAGAGAGGAAGAACACAACGCCTCCAAAGTCACCGAAGTAGAATTAATCGGTAAAGGCAGAATCAAAAAAGCCCCCGCCGGATTTTTTGACCAAATCGGTAAAGACCTCCGCATATTGATGAGTACAAACCCTTCGTAAATGGATAAATTCAAAGCTAAGGTATTTCTACATTTTCTCACCGAAAATATTGACCGATATATCAACTCTGCGAATGACGGTTTGGCTTTTATAGAATTCGTTACTATCTGTATTGACAGGGCAGATTGTGAGAAAGGTTCGGAACTGTTTTATCAGGGGGCAAATAAGGATAAATTTCTTGAACAACTGATGATGATTGAGGAATTAGGCAACTTCGGTATGGCACCGCCCGATGTTGCGATAAATATTCTTTTACAAGACGCATATGCGGAAAATTGGGAAGAAAATCCGTACTACAAACCCAATGAATGTCATTATAAAATACAAGAAAATCAATACGATACTACAAGCGATATTCCTGATGTTTTGAAAGAAATATATGAACGAAAAATCGCCGACAATCAAAGCAAATACATCCTACTAAACCTCTACAATCAATTTATTTACAATGATATAAAAATAACTATTTGCAAAATTTATAATAACAATTTGCTTGATTACATAGATGTTTTTTATCTCAAAAATTTCAAAGAATTAGACCGCTGGTTCAATGAAAACAGAACCCCTCGAAACTATAATTTTGAGGATAATCGTCACATTGAAACCCATCCCGATTATATCAAAAATAAATCACCGCTTTTAGGTGGAATGGGCGGCAAAACCTATGCAGAATTCTTATTAAAAAATGCCATAGGAGATAAAAAAGAAACTCAAAGGCTATATAATTTTGATGAAAACCACAAATGCTACATTCAATTTGAATACGAAGGCGACAACCCCCAAAACCAATATCACGGCTACCACCTTGTAAAACCCAAAACTCACGAAGTGGATAAGAAAGCAGTCAGACATATTCCGCCAAGAGTCATCAAAATTCTCGACTATCGGCAGCGAAATGACTATCATAAATTAGCTAATCACGATTCACTTTCCTAACTTTGCCCCCATGTCCTTATCCTTACAACAACGTATCGAAATCCTCGCTGAATTAGGTAATCATTTGGATGAATCAAACGAAAAATTAGACGCGATTATCCAAAAAAGTTACCTGTATAACAAGTGGTTTACTATTGAGAATACCCAACTCGCACTACAAGCCATTCGACAAGAATTATTGGATAAAAACAAACTACAAGCATGGGCAGCACAATACAATATTTCCGAAAATAAAACCCCACAAAAAGTAGGCATCGTCTTATCGGGCAATATCCCTTTGGAAGGCTTCCGCGACATCCTCAACGTCTTCATTGCAGGACATCACTCTATCATCAAACTTTCGGAAAAAGACGAATACCTGATACCCTATTTTATTTCCATTCTAAAGGAAATACAAGCCGAATCTGCCGCTTATTTTCCTATTGCTGAACGCATAAAAGGCATTGATAGTGTAATAATTACAAATGTAAATGATTCCACACGTTATTATGAAACTTATTTTGGAAAATACCCCAATATTATCCGCAAACAACGCGCATCAGTTGCCATTCTCACAGGAAATGAAACAGAAGAAGATTGGAAAAAACTGGGCATAGACGTATTTCGTTTTTTTGGTATGGGCAGTAGAAATGTTGCTAAATTATACATCCCTAAAGACTACGACCTCGCGCCTCTATTAGAATTTTGGAAACGATTCGAACACCTCATTCATCACGACAAATTCAAAAATAATTTCGATTATAATTATTCGCTGATTTTGATGAATGGTTTACCCCACATTTCAAATGGAATTATATTGATGCAGGAAGACGAAGAAATACATGCACGTACTGCCATGCTTTACTACGAATATTACGACGACCTCCCTGCACTCACCCGAAAACTACAAGCACATAAAGACGAAATTCAATCCATCATCTCCAATCAAAATATAGAAAATCTAAAAACCGTTCCATTCGGAAAAACGCATTACCCCACATTAAATGACTACCCCAACGATATTGATACGATGGAGTTTTTGACAACACAATCGTAGCGTAATGCCTCCGGCTTGCGCCCGCATACTACTTGTTTTTCATCAAAAAAATAAAAACATGCAATCAAACAAAATAACAGACGCACTATTAGGAGTCGCAGTCGGCGATGCTGTCGGAGTGCCATTCGAATTTAAGTCAAGAGAAGAAATGCAATCCAATCCGGCAAAAGATATGATTGGCTATGGCACTCATAATCAAGCACCCGGAACTTGGTCGGATGATAGCTCGCTAACTTTCTGCTTGGCAGAATCACTTACAAATGGCTACGACCTGAAAGACATTTCACAAAGATTCATCCAATGGAAAAATCAGGCATATTGGTCAGCAAGAGGCTCTGTATTCGATATCGGAATCACTACCGCTAGAGCTATCAGAAGATTAAGGGAAATTATTGAGGACAATGATTTGGAAGACTTAAAAAAACAAAAATATTACGGTGATGAGTACGATAACGGTAATGGTTCTCTGATGCGAATTATTCCTTTATTATTCCACATCAAAGGACTTCCGATTAAAGAACAATTTGAAATTATATGGGAAGTATCTGCTCTGACACACAGGCATATACGTGCTGCGATGAGTTGTTTGATATATTTGAAATTGGCTGAAAAATTATTGGAAGGAAAAGACAAAGAAACGTCATATGCCGAAATGAGAACAGAAATTTTGAGCTTTTGGAATGACATGCAATTTTCGGAGACTGAAAGAGAACATTTCAAAAAAGTCATTCAAAATGACATACGCAATACCCCAATAGATGACTTAAAATCAGGCGGATACGTCATCGAAGTACTCGAATCAAGTATCTGGTTTTTCCTAAATAAAAATTCCTATGAAGACACTATTTTATCCATAATTAATCTCGGACATGATACCGATACATCTGCCGCAATCGCCGGAGGGCTTGCCGGAATTTATTACGGGCAAAATAACATCCCTGAATATTGGATAGTTTCATTGGCAAGAATGGAAGATATAATTGATTTGGGAAATAGATTGCATAAAAAATACCCTTAATGTGAGGCCTCCGGTTTGCGCCTGTAACACAGGCTTCTAGCCTGCACCCCGTACTACTTGCAACGTAACTCCTTTGCAACTTGTCAATGAGTTGGGTGTAAGCATGCTTCCAGCCTGCACCGCGTACTACTTGCAACGTAACACAGACATTCCCGTCTGTCCGCGTACTGCTCGTTTTTCATCAAAAAAATCACAAAATTTGACATAAAATCCGACCTCAAACTTGTCAGACATTTTCAAAATGTCTGACAAGTTTGAGGCCACACCGAACAAAAACCTAAGAACATGAAAATAAAAACATACACACTATTTTTCGCCACCACCCTACTCCTAATCACCTGCACACCCGACACAAAAATGAACAACATCGAAATACAAGGACATCGCGGCGCACGCGGACACGCCCCCGAAAACACAATGGTCAGTTTCCTCAAAGCCCTTGAAATCGGCGTAGATGTACTCGAACTTGATGTCGTTATTTCTGCTGACAATCAAGCAGTTGTATCACATGAGCCGTGGTTCAATCATAAAATTTGCACCAAGCCTGACGGCACACCTTCCACCCTAGAAGAAGAGGACGGCATCAAAATCCTCGACCTCACCTACACCCAAATCCAACAATATGACTGCGGCAAACGCGGCAACCCCGACTATCCCGAACAAGCTAAAATTCCCGCCAACAAACCACTTTTAAGTGAAGTTTTTACAAAAATAGAACAACATACCGCCGACAATAATCTCCCAAAAGTCACTTACAACATAGAAATCAAAAGCCGTCCGATTTGGGACAATGTATTCACGCCGCCGCCTGCCAAATTTACGCGATTGGTCTATGATGAAGTCGCGAAAGCAGGACTCAAAGACCGAGTTTGTATCCAGTCCTTCGACCTTCGTTCTTTGCAGGAAATCCATAAGATAGACCCTTCCATGACCACCGCCTTACTCATCTCCAATGGGGAAAGTATTGACCAAAATATCCAAGCACTCGGTTTTACGCCCACGATTTACAGTCCCAATCATTTTCTTTTAAATGCAGAGGAAATTCGTAAATTGCACGATAAAAACATCCGCGTCATCCCCTGGACAGTCAATGAAAAATCGCACATCCGCCGCCTCATTGAATGGAGTGTGGACGGCATTATTTCCGATTACCCCGACAGAGTACATGAAGTTTTAAATGAAATGCAAACGTAGCGCGGCACTTCCAGTCCGCGTACCGTAGCGTGGTGCTTCCAGCCTGCGCCGCGTTAGTTTAGTTATATCATGTGGAACGAGCTGGAAGCATCGTTCTACGGACGCGGACTGGAAGTACCGCGCTACGTTTTATAATACTATGAAAATCAATAAGTTATTAGTCGCTAATAGAGGGGAAATCGCCTTGCGTGTCATGCGTACTGCACGCGAAATGGGCATCGTCACCGTAGCCGTTTATTCGGAAGCAGACCGCCTTTCACCACATGTCAAATATGCAGATGAAGCCGTCTGCCTCGGTCCGCCACCCTCGAATCAATCTTATTTATTAGGCGAAAAAATCATCGAAGAATCGCTGCGCTTGGGCGTAGATGCCATACATCCCGGTTATGGTTTTCTGAGTGAAAATGCGACTTTTGCAAAGGCAGTCACCGATGCAGGTTTGATATTCGTAGGACCGGGCGTACATGCCATTGAGGTCATGGGCAGCAAACTCGCCGCCAAAGATGCCGTCAAAGATTACGATATTCCGATGGTCCCGGGCATAGACCGCGCTGTTACCGACCCCAAAGAAGCCACCGAAATTGCCGCGAAAATTGGTTTTCCTATCTTGATAAAAGCCTCTGCCGGGGGCGGTGGTAAGGGAATGCGTATCGTCGAAAATCCCGAAGAATTGGAGGAACAAATGCAACGTGCAGTCAGCGAAGCCACCTCCGCATTTGGCGATGGTTCTGTTTTTATTGAAAAATATATTACCTCACCACGCCATATCGAAATACAAGTTTTGGCAGATAATCATGGCAATGTCGTTCACCTATTTGAGCGTGAATGTAGCATCCAACGCCGCCATCAGAAGGTCGTAGAGGAAGCCCCGTCGGTCATTCTCACGCCCGAACTTCGCGCACGTATGGGCAAGAGCGCGACAGATGTAGCGCGTGCCTGCGGCTACTCCGGCGCGGGTACGGTAGAGTTTTTGGTAGATGCTAATTTGGATTATTATTTTTTAGAAATGAATACGCGACTCCAAGTA
>CALCMV010000401.1 GCA_937967535.1 uncultured Saprospiraceae bacterium | reverse complement strand
CAAGTTGAATTTTTACACTCATTTACAAACATAATATTATGAGTAACTTAGAACTAAAAGGTAATATTCTCGAAATGATTGCCCACATCAATGAAAGAGATATTCTTGAAGAACTTAAAGAAATTATCACTGATTTAATGGAGCTAGATAATAAAGAAGATGATTTTTGGAATGAAATAAGTGATTTTGAAAAAAATGAGTTAATGACTGCAATCGAAGAAAGTAAGCATGAAGAAAATTTAGTTTCTCACGAAGAAGTTATGAAAAAATATAGCAAATGGCTCGAAAAGTAATTTGGACCAAAAGGGCAGAACGTAACTTTGATGAAATTGTTGATTATTTGGAAGAACACGCATCCGAAAAGGTAGCTATAAAGTTTATCAAAAATATTGACGATTTGATAGAGAAACTGTTCAAACATCCTGACATCGGGCGGAAAGCTACCAAAACAAAAACCATTCGACACTACAGAATTGACAAACACAAAAGAATGTATTATCGAAAACATGGGAAGAAACTCACCATCGTTTTTATTTTTGATGACAGAAGAAATCCGACGATACCCCTTATAAATAAATGAATATCAATACATGAAAAAAGCTTTAATTACCGGTATCACCGGACAAGACGGTGCATATTTATCCGAATTATTATTAGAAAAAGGCTACGAAGTGCATGGCATCAAGCGGCGGGCATCGTCCTTCAATACGCAGCGCATTGACCATATCTATCAAGACCCACACGTTGAAAATTACCGCTTCCAACTCCACTACGGCGACCTTACAGACTCCACCAATCTCATCCGTATCATTCAGCAGGTACAGCCCGACGAGATTTACAACCTCGGCGCAATGTCGCATGTCAAAGTCAGTTTTGATACCCCCGAATATACCGCAAATGTAGACGGGCTTGGCACATTGCGACTGCTCGAAGCAGTACGTATTTTGGGTTTGACAGAAAAAACGCGCATCTATCAAGCCTCCACCTCCGAACTCTACGGACTCGTACAAGAGACACCGCAGACAGAAAAAACACCTTTCTACCCGCGCTCACCCTACGCCGTAGCCAAGATGTACGCCTATTGGATTACGGTCAACTACCGCGAAGCCTACGACATGTATGCCGTCAATGGCATCCTTTTCAACCATGAAAGTCCGCGACGCGGAGAAACTTTTGTGACCCGAAAAATCACCCGTGCTACTGCCAAAATCGCACTCGGTTTGCAAGACACCATCTATCTCGGCAACATGGATGCCAAGCGCGATTGGGGACATGCCAAAGACTACGTAAAAGTCATGTGGCTCATGCTTCAGCAGGAACAACCCGAAGATTTTGTCATCGCTACGGGCGTGACCACTTCCGTGCGCGATTTTGTCCGTATGGCATTTGCCGAAACGGGTATTGAATTGGAATTTAAAGGAGAAGGCTTGAACGAAACTGCTGTCGTAACTTCCTGCTCCAATCCCGATTACCAACTCGAAATCGGTAAAAAAGTCGTGGCAGTAGACCCGCGATACTTCCGACCTACGGAGGTAGATTTACTACTGGGCGACCCCACCAAAGCCAAAACAAAATTAGGATGGAAACCCCAATACGACCTCCCCGCACTCATCAAAGATATGATACAATCTGATTTAACGATTTTTGAAGAAGAAAAATATTTGAGCGAAAGAAAGTAAATACGGTAGTGCTATAAATGCAAGGCAAGTCGCCATGGATTAGCATTACATATAGAGGACTACCGTAAATACATCGCCCATCCAAACCTACTATAAGCAGGCATGTTTTATTTATTTTTTTATTATAAAAACACTTTCATTACATATCCATATTCATTGTCACAAATAAATAAAAAAAGATTTGCTTTATTTTTATTAATAACTGATTATCAGCTATTTAAATAAAATAGAGCAAAAAAAAAGTTCTTAAAAAAGCGTTAATTTTTGAACGTTTTGTTACTTCACAAAAATAATATCGTCTTAAAAATCGCAATACCCGCTTTAGATACCATTTTTCATCAATTAAAATTATTTTTGAGTGATTACGTATCAGTGAGTCATTCACTCATTCATCTGATAGCTATCGGGACACTCATTTACTCAATTGTATTTAGTATGAAAAAAGTGATATTAATATCCTTGCTATTATTTGTGGGAATGAATGTTTTTGCTCAAACAAAAACTGAAAAAATCGCGCCTCAATTTGAATATACACCCAACAAAGAATATCTGACAGTACCAAGAAAAGACAAAAAAATTCCCAAAGTCGAAGCATTAAAAAAATCCTCATCTTATAAACCCACCACAAAAAACGCAACAACTCCGGCAGATGCCAAGCTACAAAAAACAGCAAAAGCACCCCAATTTGAATATACCGCCCCGACCAAAATAGTACCACGCACGATAGCCGAACCGCCCCAATCTATCGTAAATTGGAAAAAAGTAAGCCATGATTTTGGCATTATTGACTATCAAAAACCGGTTACAAGTGAGTTTGAATTTGTGAATACAGGCGATGTACCGATTACTATTAAAGATGCCAAAGGCTCGTGTGGCTGCACAGCCACGAACTTCACAAAAGATGTCATTCTGCCCGGCAAAACAGCCCGCATCACTGCCACTTATAATGCAGAAGACATCGGACCTTTCAAAAAAACAGTCACAGTGTACACAAGTGCAGATACGAACAAAGAGGGAACAGTGCTACACATCACAGGAGAGGTAATTTGGAAGCTATAAGCCTCCTTATTTCATACGTTAGTAAAGATTTTTAGGTTAAGCCGTCCGATTTCGGGCGGCTTTTTTTGTCTCACCACTTAGCAAAAACTCATTATAGTATTACAATTAGACTTTGAACAGAGGAAATTGGGGAATTTGGAAATTCGGTAATCCCGATAATTATCGGGACGTTTTTAGATTTTTACACAAAAAAAAATTAAATGTTTTATTTTAATAATAAAGGCTAGCCATTTAATTTTGCCTAAAGCGAATACTCGTCAGACGAATCCCTTTATTCAATGCGAATATTTTATGAGACAAATCTACATTTCACAAAAACCTTCGTCAGACGAGTACTATCCCGCAAGCAAACTTAAACGGGTAGCCATAATAAAAAACATTCAACTAATTATCAATGAGTTACAATTTTAACCCTAATTCCCCAGTTACCTAATTCCCATTTTGCCCAAAGTCCAATTACAAAATCCCTTCATCCATAAAGCTATAATAGCCTTTATCCGAAACAATCAAGTGGTCAACGACCTGAATATCAAGTGTTTTTCCGGCGGCTTTCATTTTTTTTGTCAAATCAATATCTGCCCGGCTCGGAGAGAGATTGCCCGATGGATGATTGTGACACAAGACAATCGAACATGCCAACATATCCAAAGCGCGTTTGAACACGATGCGTGCATCTACCACCGTACCTGTCACGCCACCTACACTCACACGCTCGCGGCTGATGACCCGATTGGCACGATTAAGCAGCAATATCCAAAATTCTTCATGCGGCAAATCGGCGATAATCGGTGAAATCGCATCATAGGAATCCTTGCTTGATTTTATCAAAAGGCGGTCTTTGGCATCGGTGAGTTGGCGACGTCTGCCGAGTTCGAGGGCAGCGAGGATGGTGAGGGCTTTCGTTTCGCCTAAACCTTTAAAACGGGTCAGTGCGGAGAGGGCTTGTCTGCCGAGTTCATTAAGATTATTGTCGCAAGCGTGGAGGACACGCTGCGCCAAACCCACCGCCGTTTCTTCCCGCGAACCGGAACGCAAGAGTATCGCCAAAAGTTCTGCATTGCTTAGGCTTTGTGCGCCCTTACTCAGGAGTTTTTCGCGGGGGCGGTCTTCTTCTGCCCATGCTTTGATATTGAGTTTCGGCATTTGGTACATCTTTCTTTATTTGATAATTTGAAATTTAGGAACAATCAAATTTAAGAAAAAAATCGGCTCTTTGACAATTTTTCCAAAACGAAATAGTACACAGATTTAGCAGATTGTACGGGTAAAACAGATTTTTTAATGTGTTCGCTAATTTTGAATTTTGAATAATGAAAATATTTAATTTATTAATTAATAATTATCAGCAAAAAACACAGTAAAATTTAAATTCGTTTGCTATTCAAAATTTGGCGCAGCTATTAAACCCAAGTTCAATATAATTCATTTTCAACAAATTGCAAAAAACTACGAACTACAAACTACGAACTATCAACTATGAACTACGAACTATGTACAAACTATCACAAATAAAAAAGACCAACCGCATCGTGTAGGGGCAATGCCCTTTACGATGCGGTTGGTCTTATATTTTGTCAAAAATAAAATCTGTATTATGCGTCTTTCACCTCATCGGCAGCATCAGCAATATCTTCAGCTGCGTCTGCTACGGCATCGCTAGCTTCGTCCGCTATATCTTCTACGGTTTCGGCTGCGTCGGCTACATCTTCAACAGTATCAACTGCTTCTTCTGCATCTGCTATGGCAGTTTCGGCTACGGCAGTTTCGGTTGCTGCTGCCTCATTGTTGGTACTACCGCCACCACCGCCGCGTCTGCTACGGCGTTTCTTCTTAGGTCCGCTTGATGTGCTGTATGTTTCGTTATAATCCACAAATTCAATGATACACAGTTCAGCATTATCGCCTTTACGGAATCCTGTGCGAAGAATACGCAAATAGCCTCCCGGACGGTCGCCTACTTTAGCGGCAATCGGTCCGAAAAGTTCGGTAACGGCTTCTTTGCTTTGAAGATAACTGAATACCACACGACGAGAGTGTGTTGTATTGGTACGTCCTTTGGTAATCAGTGGCTCAAGGTACATGCGAAGTGCTTTCGCTTTTGCCAATGTGGTATTGATGCGTTTGTGTTCGATTAAGGCACAAGCCATATTTTTGAGTAAGGCTCTGCGGTGTCCTTTTTTTCTTTTGAGGTGGTTAAATTTCTTACCGTGTCTCATTGTTAATAATTTTGTGAACTTCGCAGCACGGGTTCGTGATTCGTGGATTCCTTATCCGTGAACTCCTTTATTCGTTATTCGTTTAACTGAATAAATTAACGACACTCTGTTACTGCAATTTTTGTTAATGAAAAATGAGCCGAATTTCACTTAGGAAATTCGGCTTTTATCGTAATACAGACATTCTTGTCTGTACGCTTCCCGGACAAGAATGTCCGGGTTACGTTTTAGTCTTCATCAATTTTGTATTTCGATAAATCCATGCCGAATGTGAGTCCTTTCTCAACGAGAAGTTCTTCGATTTCGACGAGTGATTTTTTACCGAAATTACGGAATTTGAGGAGTTCGTGTGTATCGTATTGGACGAGTTCTGCGAGGGTATTGATTTTGGCAGCTTTGAGGCAATTGTAGGCTCTGACCGAGAGGTCGAGGTCTTCCAAAGATGTTTTGAGCAGCTTACGCATGTGTAAGATATGCTCGTCCACGATGTTGTCTTCTTCGCGAGTTCCGGTATCGAAAGTGATATTTTCGTCGGAAATCAACATGAGGTGTTGTATCAAAATCTTAGCGGCTTCTTTAATCGCGTCTTCCGGGTGAATGGTGCCGTCGGTTTTGAGTTCGATACCGAGTTTTTCGTAGTCGGTACGCTGACCTACACGAGTATTGTCTACGAAGTAACGAACATTTTTGACGGGCGTATAAATCGCATCAATGGGAATGACACCAATCGGTGCATCGCTTGGCATATTTTCGTCTGCCGGCACATAACCGCGACCTTTGGTAATGGTCAATTCCATTTCAAGGTTGACGGAAGTTTCCATTCGGCAGATTTCCATCTCAGGATTCATCACACGGAATACATTGGTGTGTTCTTCAATGTCTCCGGCTCTGAATACTTCTTTTCCGGCAATTGTGAGGTAGACGCGCTCGGAAGTGATGTCTTCGTCGGGCATGACTTGCTTGAGGCGTACTTGTTTGAGATTGAGGATAATTTCAACGACATCCTCAACAACGCCTTTGATGGTCGAAAATTCGTGGTCGGCACCCGCGATGCGTACCGCAGAAATAGCGAAACCTTCCAAAGAAGAAAGTAATACGCGGCGGAGAGAGTTGCCAATGGTCTGACCAAAACCGGGTTCGAGGGGTTTGAATTCAAACGTACCTTCAAAATCATTTGCTTTTTGCATAATGATTTTGTCCGGCTTGTGAAAAGTTAATATGCTCATAAAAGGAAAACCTTAGAAAAGTTCAAGTTCAAGAGACAAGTTCAAGTTCAATACTGAACTCAATTTTACTAGCTAAGAACACAAATGACACAAAAGCTAATTGAACGCAGAAGTTTTATGAGAATCTCTTAGAAACCTTAGTTTCCTTTTGCGTTTTTTGCTTTAGTGTTTTTAGTGAACTTAAATGGTAAAAATAATTTATATAAATTTTGGTCCTGATAAACGCAAGAAGATGCCATTCTCTATTGAGAATGACATCTTGTATATTTTAATTCGATTATTTCGAGTATAATTCGACGATTAACTGCTCATTGATTTTTTCGGGAATTGCCGCACGTTCCGGGTATTCGAGAAATTTGCCTTCCATTTTCTCTTGGTTAAATTCTAACCAACCGAAGTTGCGAACATCACTTTTGCTATTGACCGAGTTTCTGACGACCTCCAAGCCTTGCGACTTGCCGCGTACTCCCACAATATCGCCCGGACGAATAGAAGCCGAAGGAACATTGGTAACAACACCATTCACTATGATATGTTTGTGGCTGACCAACTGACGTGCTGCGCGGCGCGTAGGTGCAATACCCAAGCGAAACACCACATTGTCGAGTCTGGCTTCGAGCAATTGGAACAACACCTCGCCCGTAACTCCTTTTTTACGACTCGCTTTGGCAAACAAGTTGCGGAATTGACGCTCCAATACACCATAAGTGTACTTGGCTTTTTGCTTTTCCATCAACTGTACGGCGTAGTCAGATTTTTGCTTTCTACGCTTGCTGTTACCATGCTGACCGGGCTTGTATTTTCTTTTTTCAAAAGCCTTGTCGTAGCCGAAAATCGCCTCGCCCAATGCTCTTGCTTTTTTTGTAGTAGGTCCTGTATATCTTGCCATTTTTACTTAGTTCAAGTTCAAGTATTGAGTACACTCATTTTTAGATTTCGCTCCGCGAAATACTTGAATTATTTTTATTAAAAGCACATGTGTCATCAGAATATTGTACTTGAACTTGACACTTGCACTTATATTTTTTTATACTCTTCTGCGTTTTGGTGGGCGACAGCCATTGTGCGGAATCGGCGTAACATCACGGATGATGGTCACTTTGATACCTTTAGAATCAATGGCACGGATGGCAGATTCTCTACCCGAACCCGGTCCTTTGACAAATACCTCGACAGTTCGCAGCCCCGCTTCGTGTGCTTTGACAGCCGCATCCGAAGCAGCTATTTGCGCCGCATAAGGTGTATTTTTCTTAGACCCTCTGAAACCGGATTTTCCGGCAGAAGACCAAGAAATGACCTGACCTTGTCGATTGGTCAAAGTGATGATGATATTATTAAAGCTGGCTTGGATATAAGCGTAACCTTTAGGGTCCACTTTCACCTTTCTTTTCTTCGCTTTTCTTGATTTTGCCATTTTTTATATTAATTTTGAATGAGCGAATGTTGAATTTTGAATGAATCAAAACACACAATCTCTCCCTCAATAATTTTATTTTGCTAATTGAATATGAATGAATTAGAATATTCAAAATTCGGTCATTCAAAATTCAAAATTAATCTTACTTAGTTGCTTTCTTCTTGTTGGCGACTGTTTTACGTTTACCTTTACGGGTACGTGCATTGGTTTGGGTGCGTTGTCCGCGTAAGGGTAGTCCTTTACGGTGGCGCAATCCTCTGTAACAACCAATATCCATTAATCGCTTGATGTTCATTTGAATTTCTCCGCGCAAAGCCCCTTCTACGGTATAATCGTCACCAATCGCCTCACGCACGTTTTTGATGTTATCATCCGTCCAGTCTTTCACTTTTACACTCTCATCAATGTCGCATTTCGCCAAAATTTCTTTTGCACGGGTATCACCGATACCAAAGATGTATGTCAAACCAATGACACCTCTTTTATTTTTAGGTAAATCTACACCTGCTATCCTTGCCATGATATTATTTTGAATTGTGTGATTGTTATGATTGTAAGTGTATGATTGAATTATTTTTGCACCGCAAAAAACAAATCACAATCCATACAATCATACAATTTATTCTATCCTTGACGCTGTTTGAAGCGTGGATTTTTTTTGTTAATGACGTATAATTTTCCTTTTCTGCGAACAATTTTGCAATCGGCAGAACGCTTTTTGATTGAAGCTCTTACTTTCATAAGTTTAAGTTTAAGTTTAAGACTAAGTTTAAAATACTTGTTTTGGCTACGCCAAAACCAACTTTCAACTTAACTTAATTTATTTGAAATGTCATGAGTGGATGTTTAATTTTTATTTAATAAAATGCTAATTTTCATCAATTTAAATCATTCAACATTCACTCATTCAACATTATTATTTATACCTATAAGTTATTCGTCCTCTACTGAGGTCGTAAGGCGACATTTCGACAGCTACTTTATCTGAAGGTAATATACGAATGTAGTTCATACGCATTTTACCGGAGATGGTAGCAATGATTTCGTGACCATTTTCGAGGCGCACTCTGAATGTCGCATTAGAAAGTGCCTCTGAAACTGTGCCGTCTTGTTTGATTAAATCCTGTTTTGCCATAAAATTTGATTTTGCAACCTCCAATTTTTATATTGGATAAGTCCTCATGCGAATTTTATTTTAATATAGTTTGCATTAATTGACAATCAGTTATCACTTAACAAACCCGATTCGCCGAATGACTTTACTCTGCCAAACTTACAGAGGGTCAAATTTTGGAGTGCAAATATCTAGTTTTTTACTTGAAATTCCAAATTTATGACATTAGGATTGCTTTCCATGGCTTCGTAGGCATAATCGTGCGTGGTCAGTATTTCCGTTCCGGTTTTGCGTACTACGATGGTATGCTCGTAATGTGCCGATGGTTTTCTATCTGCCGAAATGACTGTCCAGCCATCTCTCAAGGTCTTGACTCGTCGTGTTCCCATATTAATCATGGGTTCTACTGCGATGACAAGTCCGTCTTGAAGTTTGTTGCCTTTGCCACGTCTGCCGTAGTTGGGTACTTGTGGGTCTTCGTGTAGGCTTTTTCCCAGACCATGCCCGACCAACTCCCGCACTACGCCGTATTTACATTCTCGTTCTGCGTAATTTTGTACTGCAAAACCAATATCACCAAGACGTTTGCCTACACTCGCTGCATCAATGGCACGATACAAACATTCGTTGGTGACTTCCATGAGTCGCATGACTTCGGGTTTTACCTCGCCAATCGGATAGGTAAAAGCGCAATCGCCATAGTAATCATTCAAAATCACACCGCAATCTACCGATACAATATCGCCTTCTTCAAATGGCTTGTCGGATGGAATACCATGTACGACTTGCTCGTTGATAGATACGCATAATGTAGCCGGAAAATCACCATAACCTTTGAAGCCCGGAATGGCATTATGGTCAAGAATAAATTCTTCTGCCGCTTTGTCAATATTTTCGCCCGTCTCTCCGGCACGAATCATACTCGCTACGATGCCATGTGTGCGCGAAACCAAATCCGCACTCAAACGCATCAACTCTATCTCCTCGTCTGTTTTATAATAAATCTGTTTGTAACGTCGTCTCATTATAATTGCGTAACACAGACATTCTTGTCTGTAGTCCGGCAAAGCACAGACAAGAATGTCTGCGATACGTTTCTACATCGGCGCACCGATAGTCATGCCGCTTCTTCTGCCTTTTACTTTTCCTGTTTTCACCAATCCATCATAACGGCGCATTAGCAGGTGACTTTCAATTTGCTGTAAAGTATCTAATACTACACCGACCATAATGAGGAGTGATGTACCCCCGAAAAACATAGCGAAACCGATGTTTACTCCACCCAATTTTGCTGCAAAAGCAGGTAAGATAGAGATAAGCCCTAAGAATATAGAACCCGGTAAAGTGATGCGCGTGGTGACAGTATCAATAAATTCAGCCGTACTTGCACCGGGTTTTACGCCCGGAATGAAAGCGTTTTGGCGTTTGAGATATTCAGAGTGTTGTTGAGGATTGACAATCAAAGCCGTATATACATAAGTGAATATGACGACCAAGAAAAAGTAAATAATATTATATGGTACTGATGTAAAATCGTTCAAAGCTACAAGCCATGCCGGAGGCGCGTCATTTGCGCCGGTAGCAAATTGTGCTATGGTAGCAGGCAAGAACATCAATGCCTGTGCAAAGATGATAGGCATAACCCCTGCTGCGTTGACTTTTACGGGGAGGTAGTCGCGTACACCTGTGACAGGTGCGCTGCTTTGTCCGCGCCCGACCATGCGTTTAGCGTATTGTAGCGGGATGCGCCGCACTGCCTGAATAATTAGTATCGTGACCGCCGTAACTGCAACGAGTGCCGCCAAAACGAGTACGAAACTAATCAAACCGCCTGTTCCGCCGGATAAGCGCAGGTCAATCTCCCCAAAGAATGCCGATGGCAATGTGGCGATAATACCAATCATGATAAGCAATGAAATACCATTGCCGATACCTCTGTCGGTGATGCGCTCACCAAGCCACATCGCAAGGATAGTACCTGCGGTGAGTATGATGATATTGGATGCCCAGAATGTAAAGGGACTGATACTCTGAATAACCGCACCGGGAAAACTCGAATTGATGTAAGTCAAGTAACCACCTGCCTGTACGAGTGTAATAGCTACGGTCAACCAACGTGTAATTTGGTTGAGTTTTCTTCTGCCCGATTCGCCTTCTGTTTTTTGTAATTTTTGGAAATAAGGTACGGCAAATCCTAAGAGCTGCACGATGATGGATGCCGAGATATAAGGCATGATACCGAGTGCAAAGACCGCCGCATTGTTGAACGCACCACCCGTAAATGAGTTGAGCAATCCGAGTAGGTTGTTTTGCCCCTGTGCAGCGTTTTCGAGTGCCGCAGGATTGATGCCGGGCAATACCACATATGAACCAAAACGGAACAACATCAATAGTGCCAACGTAAACAGTATGCGCTTACGCAGGTCTTCTATTGACCAGATGTTTTTGAGTGTGGTGATGAATTTGTTCATATTATTGTTTTTAGTTCGTGGTTCGTAGTTTCGTGGTTCGTAGATATACGTGAGTAATACCTAAGAACTACGAACTATGAACTATGAACACCTATGCAATAGTTGCTGTGCCGCCTTGTGCTTCGATAGCTGATTTGGCTTTTTCAGAAAAAGCGTGTGCGGTGACTTCAAGTTTGCTGCTCAACTCACCGTTGCCGAGTATTTTGACTTTGTCTTTTTTCTTGACAATGCCGTTTTCGCTAAGTGCCTCAGGTGTGATGGTTTTGATGCCAAATTTCTCAGCAATCGCCTCTAAACGCGCCAAGTTAATTGGTACGTATTCTACACGATTGATATTTTTGAAACCACGCTTTGGGGTGCGCTGAATTAAAGTCACGCCACCACCTTCAAAACCTTTCTTGCGCGAGTAACCCGAACGGGATTGCGCCCCTTTGTGTCCGCGTGTAGATGTACCGCCTCTGCCTGAGCCTTGCCCACGACCTACCCGTTTGTTCTTTTTGATTGAACCTTTAGCCGGCTTTAAATTATGAAGTTGCATTATTATTATTTTAGTCGATAGTCCATAGTCTTTAGTCCATAGTTAGGCTTGAGACATAGACCGAATCAATTTAAAGTTCTTCCACTTTGACCAAGTGGGATACTTTTCTAATCATGCCCTCTATTTGAGGTGTCAATTCATGCTCTACGGATTGGTGCATTTTGCGTAATCCGAGTGCCTTGACGGTGTCTTTTTGTCGCTTACTGCGGTCTATGACACTTTTGACCTGTGTGATTTTTACTCTTCCCATTTTGTATGAGTTGTCGAGTTGATGAGTTGATGAGTTGTCGGGGTGATGAGTTGTTGAGTTGATGAGTTATCGTGTTATCGTTTTTTTCGACAATCACCAACTCTACAATTCGACAATTCACCAACACTACAACTCCACAACTCGTCAAAACGTTGCTTATCCGTTGAATAATTTCTCCATTGTGATGCCGCGAGCTTTCGCAATTTCCATTGGGCTGCGAAGCTGCTGAAGGGCATCAAGGGTAGCTTTGATAACGTTGTGCGGATTGGGTGAACCTTGCGTTTTTGCCAATACATTTTGGATACCGGAAATCTCCAATACTGCACGCATCGGACCGCCCGCAATCACTCCCGTACCATCAGAGGCAGGCTTGATAAGGACTTTGCCCGCACCGTATTTTCCTTTGACTGCATAAGGAATCGTACCTTTGTGCAATGGAAATTCGATGACGTTTTTCTTAGCATCATCTACGGCTTTGGCGATGGCTTCTTGTACGTCACGCGCTTTGCCCAAGCCATGTCCGACTTTGCCTTTACCATTCCCCACCACAACGACTGCCGCAAAACTGAATGTACGACCACCTTTGGTCACTTTCGCCACACGATTCAGGTTGACGAGTTTTTCTTTAAACTCTGATTCCTGAACAGATGCTTGTCTGTCGCCGCGACCTCTGCCGCCTCTGCGGTTGTCGCGACCACCGCCACGATTGTTGCCACCGCCTCGGTTATTGCCGCCGCCGCGATTGTTGTTGTTTCTGTTATTGCTATTATTTCTGTTATCAGCCATAATTAAGTCTTGTGAAGTTTAAGTTTAAGTTTAAGTTTAAGTTTAAAAATTATTTTTTTTCAAAAAATAATAATTTATTATGATTTTGTATTATACAAATTTAATTGAAAATTAAATTTTTAAACTTAGACTTAAACTTAAACTTAAACTTATTTATAGGTCAAGTCCTCCTTCGCGTGCGCCGTCGGCAAGTGCTTTTACGCGCCCATGATAGAGGTAGCCGCTTCTGTCGAATACTACGCTTTCAATGTTATTGTCTTTTGCTCTGGAAGCCAACAGTTTGCCAACTTCTTTTGCTTGCTCGACTTTATTGTTGCTACTGCCGCAAGCTGCATCTCTGGATGAAGCTGCACAGAGTGTTTCGCCGTTTAAGTCGTTAATAATTTGAGCGTAAATTTGCTTGTTGCTGCGAAATACGCTAAGTCGCGGTATGGAAGTTGTACCGCTGATTTTTTTGCGGATACGCTTTTTGATTTTGTTACGACTTCGTAATTTTTTAGCTGTTGCCATTATGTTGTTTACTTTTTATTTGAAATGATCCACTTAATAATGAGTGAATGAGTAGCCCCTTATTATCGGGATGAATGGGTGAATAATTCATCCATTTTTTTCTCAACATTCAATATTAATATTGTAGCTGCCATTTCGTAAGTAAAATATTTCAATTTTATTGATAAGTTGAATGAGTTTATCAAGTTATTTAGTTGTAAACTACTCCACAAACTAATAACTAACTCATTACGCCCCTGCTGCTTTACCCGCTTTACGGCGAATTTCTTCTCCTAAGAATCGTACCCCTTTACCTTTGTATGGTTCAGGTTTGCGGAAGGCGCGAATTTTAGCTGCCACTTGTCCGATGAGTTGTTTGTCAACGCTTTCCAAATCAATTCTCGGTGGCTTTCCTTTGACGGATTCTGTAACGACTTTGACCTCATCCGGCACATAGAAGAAAATAGGGTGTGAGTAGCCCATTGACATTTCCAAAAGCTGTCCCGAATTGGAAGCACGATAACCGACACCGTGCAATTCAAGACTGATTTTGTAGCCTTCCGAAACGCCTTGTACCATATTATTGATGAGGGAACGGTATAGACCGTGCATGGCGCGATGACGCTTTTGGTCGGTTGGGCGCACTACGGTAAGTGTGCCGTCTTCGATTTCCACTTTCAAGTCCGGGTCTATCTTCTGCATCAATTCTCCCTTTGGTCCTTTGACTGTGACCATGCTCTTATCCACTTTAATTTCAACGCCCGAAGGTATGCTGATGGGTGCTTTTCCTATTCTTGACATAACTTAGATATTCGTGATTAGTGATTGGTGATTCGTTGGTATCTACTCACCTTTTTACTAAGCATTTTTTTAATAAACAAAACAGAGGACTTCGCCGCCTACATTTTCTTTTTTTGCTTCTTTATCTGTCATTACTCCTTTTGATGTGGAGATAATGGCAATGCCTAATCCATTGATAACACGCGGCAAATTCCTTGAATTGACGTATTTTCTTAATCCCGGCTTGCTGATTCTTTGTAATTTACGAATGACAGGACGTTTTGTTCCTCTTTCGTATTTGACGGCGATTTTGATGATACCTTGTGGACCCTCTGCATCTTCAAATTTGTATTTGAGAATGTAGCCTTGGTCATACAAGATTTCTGTGATGCGTTTTTTGAGTTTAGATGCAGGAATCTCGACGATGCGATGACCTGCCATTTGAGCATTGCGGAGCCTTGTGAGGTAATCCGCTATTGGATCTGTTACAATCATTTTTATATATTTTCTTCGGCAACCTATCTTCTTATTTTGAATAAGTAAATTGTGAATGAGCGAATGGGATTTTTGATTTAGTGATTTTTGATTATTCAATCAAAATTTAATACCACATAAAATCATTTAGCTCTTTCTTAATTTTTTCATTCAAATACAGAAGGCGCAGTGTGATTATCTGCTTAGTCTGTCCGAATTCTTTTTTTAACGGCAAACGATTATTGTTTGCGTTAAATAAATAATCACTTGAAATCTCGGTATATTTTACCGGATTTTAGTTTGATAATTTTTTTATCTAATATGTCTTTAACGAATTTTAAATTCGTTTCTACGTCATTACCAACTTGCTTTGGTAACGCCGGGAATTTTACCCTCTAATGCCAATTTGCGAAAAGCAACACGACAGATACCGAAATCACGCATATAACCTTTTGGTCGTCCGGTGAGTCCACATCTGTTTTTGAGACGTACCGGCGATGCGTTGCGTGGCAGTTTGTCGAGTCCTTCGTAGTCACCCGCAGCTTTGAGTGCAGCGCGTTTTTCGGCATATTTGGCTACCATTCTTTCACGCTTTCTTTGACGTGCGATTACTGATTTTTTAGCCATAATTTTTTATTATAAATTCCAAATAACAAAATCCAAATTTCATTTCGCTCTCGCTTTCCTTTCGTTTGGATGTTGTCATTTGACGATTCTAAATTCTTAGTTGTTTTGATTTTGGAAGGGTAAACCCATCAATTTGAGCAATTCGAGTGCTTCGGCATCTGTTTTTGCCGTTGTGACAAAAGTGACATCCATACCGGTGATTTTGTTGATTTTATCAATATCAATCTCCGGGAATATGATTTGCTCTTTGATACCTACGGAGTAGTTGCCGCGTCCGTCGAAACTCTTGTCGCTGATACCGCGAAAGTCACGTACACGCGGGAGTGCTACATTTACAAATCTATCAAGAAACTCATACATCTGTGCGCCACGTAATGTGACCCGCACACCAATAGGCATTCCTTCACGCAATTTGAAGTTCGAGACAGATTTTTTGGCTTTGACTGCTACGGCTTTTTGTCCTGCAATGAGGGTCATTTCGCCTACGGCATTGTCTACCAATTTTTTATCAGAAGTCGCTTCACCTACACCTTGATTGATGCAAATTTTGGTGATTTTGGGTACCTCCATAATGGATTTGTATTGAAATTTCTCCATCAATGCAGGTACTGCTTCTTGTAAATATTTTTCTTTTAAACGTGCCATGATTATATATCTATATATCGTGGTAGAGTCGTAAAAATTTTACTTCTCTACGTTTATTTATCGTATTGTGTTTCCTGATTTTTTAGAATAACGAACCAATTTTCCATCCTCCACTCTGCGTCCTACGCGGCTAGCTTGTCCGCCCTCCATTAGCATCAAATTCGAGATATGGATGCTTGCAGGAATATCCGTAATTTCTCCCGGTTCTTCGTGGGTGGGTTTGCGGTGTTTCTTTTTCAAATTGACATCAGAAACAATCGCATGATTCTTGGCAGGAAATACTTCCAGTACTTCGCCAGATATTCCCTTGTGATTACCGGAAATCACCATTACAGTGTCTCCTTTTCTTATTTTTAATTTTGGTGTAAATCTCTTCTTGCTCATTTTTATTGCGTTGTTATGTTGTAGTGTCGTGGTATCGGGGTGTTTTTGTGCGACATTTCAACAATGAGACATTTTAAAGTACTTCGGGTGCGAGTGAAACGATTTTCATAAAATCCTTATCACGCAATTCCCTTGCAACAGGTCCGAAGATACGTGTACCGCGTGGTTCTTCGGCAGCACTCAGGAGAACAACGGCATTGTCGTCGAAGCGAATATATGAACCGTCTTTTCTACGAATCTCCTTCTTGGTGCGAACAATAACGGCTTTGGAAACAGTTCCTTTTTTGAGACCGCCCGGCGCAGAAGATTTTACCGTAACGATAATCATATCGCCGATAGAGGCGTATCTGCGCTTTGACCCGCCCAATACGCGGATGCAAAGCACTTCTTTTGCGCCACTGTTGTCTGCTACTTTTAGCCTTGATTCTTGCTGTATCATTTTTCTATATCAATGAATGGGTAAATGAGTAAAAGAATTAAAATTGAATATAGACGAAACTGCATTTACTCATTTCATCTATTCATCAGATACTCATTTTTATTTAGCTCTTTCTATGATTTCTACTAATTTCCAACGCTTTTTCTTGCTCAATGGACGTGATTCGACGATTTTTACTGTATCGCCAATGCCACATGAGTTTTCTTCGTCGTGCGCTGTGAATTTTTTGGATTTTTTGACATATTTACCATACATCGGGTGCTGGAGGCGACGCTCTACCTTTACGGTAATGGTCTTATCCATTTTGTCGCTGGTCACGACACCGATTCTTTCTTTTTTTAATCCCTGTTTTTTCTCTTGCTGTTCTGACATTTTGTATCAGTTTGGAGGTGATTATGATTGGTAATTGGTGATTGGTTAGATATTTTCGCATAGCGAAAATTTTAACGAGTCACTAATCACTAATCACCGGTCACCAATCACTTATTTAATTTGCGACGAGCGCGAATTTTACTTCTTTTAGCGAGTTGCTCCGGTGTCATCGCAGCCAATTCACGGGCGCGAACCTCAGTGTTGAGTCGAGCAATATCTCTTCTTAGTTCTTTGATTTTCAATGGATTCTCCAAGCCTGTTACGGAATTTTGAATTTTCATTCTTTGCAATTCCGTTTCTGCTGCGAAAATCTCATCGCGTAGGGCTTCATCTTCAAGACCTTTTATACTGGTATATTTCTCCGATGCCATTTTTATATTAGTTGCGAGTATCGAGTATCGAGTATTGAGTGGAGTTTGTCCACCCTTTGTCGTTTACTGTCCACCGTTATTTTAGTCTACGTAATCTCTACGAACTACAACTTTTGTTAATACGGGCAGTTTTTGTGCTGCGAGTCGAAGTGCTTCGTTAGCTACATCTCTGGGTACACCTTCAATCTCGAACATGATACGCCCGGGTTTGACAACAGCTACATAGTGGTCGAGCGCACCTTTACCTTTACCCATACGTACTTCTGCGGGTTTGCTGGTAATTGGCTTGTCTGGAAAAATACGAATCCAAACCTGACCTTCCCTTTTCATATAACGAGTCATCGCAACACGCGCAGATTCAATCTGACGGTTGGTGATGCGTCCGGCATCCATTGTTTTCAGTCCGAATGTACCGAAAGCTAATGTGCTGCCTCGTTGCGCGTTGCCACGAACACGCCCTTTTTGCATCTTGCGATATTTCGTTCTCTTTGGCTGTAACATTTTACTATAAATTTAGTGTCGCCTTATTGCCCCAAATTCAAATTGGGGTGCAAAGATACGACTAATCTGTCAAATATTGTAATTTTGGATTGTATGATTGCCAGATTGTAGATTTGTGTGCTTGTGATTTTTTTAATTTTTGCTTTGCAAAAATTCTTATCATACAATTTCTCAATCACACTATCGTACAATTCTTCTATCTTACCTTCTATTTCTTCCACCGCCGCCGCCACCTCTGTTGTCGCCGCCACGTCCTCTGCTATTGCGTGATTTATCTCTTCCGCCGCCGCGTCTGTCTCTTCCACCGCCGCGTCCGCCTTGTTCTTTCTTCACGCCTACGTTTGGTGATAAGTCGCGCTTGCCGAATACCTCTCCTTTACAAATCCAGACTTTTACACCGATTTTTCCGTAGATGGTTTGTGCTTCGCAGAGTGCGTAGTCAATATCTGCACGGAAAGTGTGCAAGGGTGTACGTCCGTCTTTGAACTCCTCAGAACGTGCCATCTCCGCACCATTCAAACGCCCCGAAATACGTACTTTGATACCTTCTGCACCGGCACGCATGGTGTTTTGGATAGACATTTTGGTGGCACGACGGTAGTTGATACGCGCTTCGAGTTGCTTGGCAATTTGCTCGGCTACGATAGCGGCATCCATTTCCGGCTTGCGAATCTCTACGATATTGATTTGTACATCTGTACCCGTCAGTCGCTTGATTTCCTCTCGGATTCTATCTACTTCCTGACCACCTTTACCAATAATGATACCCGGACGCGATGTATGAATCGTAACGGTGATACGCTTCAGTGTACGTTCTATGATGATACGGGCAATACCGCCTTTGGTGATACGGGCTTTGAGATAGTCGCGGATTTTTTGGTCTTCGACTACTTTTTTGCCCATGTCTTTGCCACCAAACCAACTGGATTCCCAGCCTCTGATGATGCCAAGTCGGTTGCCTATCGGATTTGTTTTCTGACCCATTTATAATTATTGAATTATTGAATGAGTGAATGAGTGAATTAATTTTGAATGAGTGAATTTTGAATGAGTGAATATTTTAACTTGTCGATTAATTAATACTCATTTTTAATACACAAAATTTTCAGAATAATTCTAATAACTCATCATTTCAATAAACTATTTATAAAGTGCTATTTGGATAAAAATTATCCAAAACTTATTTCAATTATTGTGTAATTATAATTTTGAAATTTAAATGAATGAAATTATTCAACATTCACTCATTCAACATTCAAAATTAATCTTCTACTGTTTCTACAATTTCTTCGTCAATGTCTGCTTCTTCCTCTTCTTCGCCGGGCAAATAGACTTTGTTATCTACCTCAATCGTAACGTGGCAAGTGTGCTTGCGGATGCGGTGTGCGCGTCCGAAAGGTACGGGGCGAATACGCTTGAGTTGCGGACCTTGATTGACGATGATTTTGCTGATGTACAATTCGTACTCGTCAGGGTCTTCATTGCCTGTTTTTTGCTCCCAGTTATTGACCGCAGAAAGCAATAGTTTCTCCAACCAAGTTGCCGCTTCTTTGCGGGTGAATTTCAACATATCCAATGCATCATCCGCGTCTTTCCCTCTTATAAGGTCTGCCACCAATCGCATTTTACGCGCTGACATTGGGCAGTTGCTCAATTTAGCTCTTGCTAACATGATGATTTAAGTTTATCCCGATAATTATCGGGAAAGTTTAAGTTTAAGTTTAAATTGATATTTAAACGAACTTTAGAACTCAAACTCAGTTTTTATCTTGAAAAAGTACAAATGTATATTTAAGTTTGTTTTAAACTTAAACTTAAACTTGTACTTAAACTTATTTCCTATTTCCTGCGTGACCTCTAAAGTTGCGGGTCGGTGAAAATTCACCCAATTTGTGACCCACCATATTTTCTGTAACGAAAACAGGTACGAAGGTTTTTCCATTATGCACCGCAATGGTTTCTCCCACCATCGTCGGTATAATCATGGACGAGCGCGACCACGTTTTGATAACGGTTTTGCGCTTCGTATTTGCTTTAGCTTTTTCTAATTTGACCAATAGTTTGTGATAAACGTATGGTCCTTTTTTTAGTGAACGAGGCATACAATATTAATTTTGAATGAGTGAATTTTGAATGAGTGAATCAATTATTTTTGATTTCGTGATTTTAGGTTTTTGATTGAATAATCAAAAATCACTCAATCTAAAATCACTCAATCACTCATTACTTCTTCGCGTTTCTTCTACTGATAATCAATTTATTCGATGCTTTTTTCGGGTTGCGTGTTTTCTGACCTTTTGCCATAACGCCTGTACGGGAGCGCGGGTGTCCACCTGATGCGCGACCTTCACCACCGCCCATTGGGTGATCTACCGGGTTCATGGCTACACCACGTACTCTTGGTCTTCTTCCTTTCCAACGGTTGCGACCTGCTTTACCCATGATTTCGAGGGAGTGGTCAACGTTGGATACACGCCCCATAGTAGCTCTGCATGTCAGCAGAATTCTGCGGGTTTCGCCTGATGGCAATTTTAAGAGGGCATATTTGCCTTCGCGTCCTTGCAATTCGGCGTATGTTCCTGCGCTTCTTGCGAGTGCTGCGCCTTTGCCGGGCTGCATTTCTACTGCATGTATAGACGAACCCAGCGGAATATCACTCAAAAACATGGTATGTCCGGTTTCGGGCAGTGCATGTTTGCCGGAGCGTACTACATCGCCGACTTTGATTTTGTCGGGCGCGAGCATGTATGTTTTTTGTCCGTCTTCGTATTCGAGAAGCGCGATGAAAGCTGAACGGTTGGGGTCGTACTCAATGGTCAAGACCTTTGCCGACATATCATCTTTGTTGCGCTTGAAGTCAATGATACGATATTTGCGCTTGTGTCCGCCACCTCTGTTGCGGACGGTCATGCGCCCCTGATTGTTTCGCCCACCGGTTTTTTTGAGTCCTACGGTGAGGCTTTTTTCCGGTTTGTTCGTCGTGATTTCCTCGTATGTGTTGGAAACTCTGTGACGAAGACCCGGTGTCATTGGTCTATACTTTTTAACAGGCATTGTTATATATTTTTGAGAAATGTGGTTTTCTAATGATTAATGTATAATGATTAATGTATAATTTTTTATTGTACATTATTTCATTACTATTATCAATTAGAATCTGCTTACGTTATCGCGCTGTTTGGCGATTTAACTCAATGCCTTGTGAGCAGTTCCAACCTTCTCTGATTTTCAAATGATGTTCGACCTGATATCGAACTATGTGCTGACGACTTTAGCCGTCAAGTGAATTTTATTTTAATTTTTAATTAAATAAAATTCAGGTATTTATCAATTAAACGCCCACTGCGACGGCTAAAGTCGTCGGTACGGGTGTGTTTTTATAAATCTCCGTAGATGTCTAAATCTTCGCCTTCGGGGATGGTGACGACGGCTTTTTTGTAAGAATTGACACGTCCTTTGATGACACCACTTCTGGTCATGCGGTTTTTGGCTTTTGCAGGCATGATGATGGTGTTGACTTTCTCAACAGGTACACCGTACATTTCTTCAATCGCCTTCTTGATTTCAATCTTATTTGCCTTTTTATGCACGATAAATGTGTGGCGGTTCAATGCCTCTGACATTGCTTCCGTCTTTTCCGTGATGTGTGGCTTTATGATGATATTTTTCATTACTAAGTTTAAGTTTAAGTTTAAGTCTAAGTTTAAGTTTTACATTAAAATGAACTCAACTTAAAATATATAGCGTTTTACACCATTCAAAATTATGATAGTGTTTCGGTTATTTTTTCGATGGCACTTTCTGATAAAATCAAACATTTATTGTTGAGAATATCGTAGGTGCTGAGGTCACTGGCTAATTTGACATTTGCTTTAGGGATGTTGCGACTAGAGAGGTAGATGTTGTCGTCGTTTTCGCTGAGTACTAGGAGCGTTTTGGCATTATTCAGCTCTAATTTGTTGAGAATATCAACGTATGCTTTTGTGCTTGGTACGTCGAATGTGAAATCTTCTAAGACCATGATTTCTTCATTCTGTACTTTGCCTGAAAGAGCAGATTTACGCGCCAATACTTTGACTTTTTTGTTGAGTTTTTGGTCGTAGGTACGTGGTCTTGGACCGAAGATGCGTCCACCGCCTCTGAATATTGGACTTTTGATAGAACCCGCACGCGCTGTACCTGTTCCCTTCTGACGCTTCAATTTCTTGGTCGAACCCGTAATCTCTCCGCGCTCTTTTGCTTTGTGTGTACCTTGACGGCGGTTGGCTAAGTGTTGCTTCACTGCGAGATATACCACATGCTCATTCGGCTCAATACCAAATATCTCATCAGGCAAATCTGCTTGTTTGCCTGTACTTTCACCGTTTATATTTTTAATATCTATTTGCATAACCAAGTTTTAGTTTAAGTTTAAGTTTAAGTTTAAAATGAAACTTGACTTAAATCTATTTGGAAATAACAAGCGTTTTGAAATCGGTTGTTATTTAGCTTTTCTTTTTAAATCTGATTAATGTTGATAAAACGAATCACGAATTAACGAATCACGAATCACGATTTTTTATTTTTCAACAATGACGTAACCGCCTTTGTGTCCGGGTACTGCACCACTGATGAGCAGTATGTTTTTCTCCGGGTAGATTTTCATAATCGTGAGGTTTTGGGTTTTTACGCGCTTGCCGCCCATGCGTCCCCCCATTCGCATACCTTTGAATACACGCGCAGGATAGGATGCTGCACCGATAGAACCCGGCGCACGATCGCGATTGTGCTGACCGTGTGTAGCATCACCGACACCACGGAAGTTGTGACGTTTGACCACCCCTTGAAAGCCTTTACCTTTTGATTTGCCAACAACATTGACAACATCGCCTTCTGCAAATACATCTTCTACGGTAATGGTATCGCCCAATGATTTGTTGATTTCAAAATCACGAAACTCTACGACCTCACGTTTAGGTGTCGTTTTTGCTTTTGCAAAATGTCCTTTCATTGGCTTGGTAGTCGCATTTCTGCCTTCTACCTTCGCTTCGCCAAAGCCTAATTGAAGGGCATTGTATTTGTCTGAATCTTCTGTCTTGACTTGTGTTACTACACAAGGTCCGGCTTCTACCACCGTACAGGCAATATTTCGTCCGTCTTCGGTATGAATACTGGTCATACCTATCTTTTTACCGATAAGACCTTCCATATTTATATTTTAAATTTTGAATGAGTGAATGAGTGAATTTTGAATGAGTGTCCCAATAACTATCAGGATGAATTGTTTTTGTATTTATTTTTTTTCAAAAAAATAAATCAATTCTTTATTCATTCATATAAATAAAAATAATTCACGAGAGAAACAGGTATATATACCTTTTCACTCACCATAATTTTTTCATTGAAATTAGAGCGTAGTCGTTACACCTTTTAATTGATATTAAAAGGAAACTAAAGTGTACCGTCGTAACTTTTGAACTACTTCGATACCTTTTCCGACTTGGTAATTTTGAATGAGTGAATTTTGTATTTTGAATGATACAATCAATGATGACTTGTATTTTCAAAAAATGAAAATTTACTTTTTCATATTACTTATCCACAGGGAAAGATTACGTCAATTTAACCTGAATGTCAACGCCACTGGGCAATTCCAACTTGGAGAGGGCATCTACGGTTTTGGGCGTAGGTGTGTAAATCTCTATCAAGCGTTTGTGTGTACACAATTGGAACTGCTCACGCGATTTTTTATTGACGTGAGGAGACCGTAAAACGGTGTAAATCTTTTTCTCTGTGGGCAGCGGAATCGGTCCTGCCACTACAGCGCCGCTGTTGCGGACAGTCTTAATGATTTTTTCCGTTGATTTGTCCACTAAATTGTGGTCATATGAACGGAGTTTAATTCTAATCTTCTGATTCATAACCCAGTTTAAGCTAAATTGGAATGAGTAAATGAGTAGGTGAATAAATGAGAAAATATTTTTATTCCAATCAGTTTTACTCTCAACTTATACTTAGTTGTGCCGGATGCGGACTGTTCCGTCCCTTGCACGTTTTTGAATGATTTTGTTAGCTTTTTTGTGGTTGCTTTATTTTTTGGTGGTGCAAAGGTAAAAATAATTTTCCAGTAAAACAAAACCTAAAAGTCTTTTTTATAAGAAAAACCTTCTAAAACAAAGTCTACTCATTCCGGTAAAGTTCGTAGCTTTCACCAATTCAGCATCAGGATTCAAATAAGGAACAGAATTTGAGAAATATATATTTATTCAAACCCTTTTCCTAATTGGATTTTGGACAAAATGGGAATTAGGTAACTGGGAAATTAGGTTTAAAATTGTAACTCATTGATAATCAGTTGAATGGAATATAAACACCAACAGTACACCAAAATAGAACTTATCTACATCTTACCTGATAAGTGGAAGTACAAGTTTATCCCGTACAGTTGTCGGGAAAGTTTAAGTTTAAATAAATAATTCATTTTCAATGAATTATCATAATTAAAAGTGTCGCTTAGTTCAGTCCAACCACTTATAGAGATTTTGTTATGGGATACAATAAAAAACAAGCACCATATAGAAATGGACTAGACGAATCTCATGGATTGTCAAATATGCTTTGGGGGTTTTTAATGTTTTTACTTGTAGGTGGTGTGTGGGTATATGTTGCAATGAATCAAGGTATTGATACTTCTGGATATGTTGAAAAGCAAACAGAAGATAGCGATAAAATGACAAAAGAAGATTTTGATAAGCTGCACAATCCCGGCTGTATAGAAGTTGGAGCAGAAATGATTACTCCAATACAAGATATGCCACGCTTTCCGGGATGTGAAGACTTGGATATTTCCATTCAAGAAAAGAAAAAATGTGCAGAGAAAAAAATGTTGGAATTTGTTTATGGTAATTTAAAATATCCGGTGGGTGCACATAGCCAGGGTGTAGTAGTAATTAATTTTACGATAAATAAAGAAGGGCATGTCATTAATTCCAAAATTTTAAGAAACCTTCCCGGTGGTCTTGGAGAAGAAGGTCTGCGTGTGGTACAGTCTATGCCGCAGTGGATTCCGGCAAAACAAGATGGCAAACCTGTAAACTTTAACTTTAATCTTCCTATTCTATTCAAATTTTATCAATGAAAAATACACATCAATTTTGGATAATCCTTCTGTTAATTTGGATGGGTAACACATCAAATATATCAGCCGCAATATTTTACACTCAACAAATAAAAATATCATCAGATACACTTGAACCTGACTTGGACGATGTGATATTCGTTAATCCATTAGAATTTCCACGCTTTCCGGGTTGCGAGGATTTGGATATTTCACAAAACGAAAAAAAGAAATGTGCAGAAGAAAAGATGAATGAATTTATCTACGCAAACTTGAAAATCCCCGAAATAGCTCAACAAATCCGTATCGAAGGAATGGCTGTGGTTAGTTTCATCGTAGATAAAGAGGGAAATATCGTAGAACCAAAAATTTTAAGAGATATTGGTGGTGGATTTGGAGAAGAGTGTTTACGTGTAGTAGCATCTATGCCGCAGTGGATTCCCGGCAAACAATATGGCGAACCTGTGCGCGTTCAATTGAATCTTCCTATCCGCTTCAGTGGTATATAAAAACAAAAAACGCATTCCAAAAAATGGAATGCGCCCGTTCTGTATTGTTTCAGGGGATTATGGGTATTGTGGCAAGTTCAAGGCAAGTACAAATACAGGCGCATGAACTGTGAAAATTTAGCAAATTTATCGGCAGAAAAATTAATTCATTAATCATTCACCGTTAATCATTAATGGAACGTCATCTCACGTTCCGCAATCATTTTACGGATGTTGATGAGTGCATAACGCATTCTACCTAAAGCGGTGTTGATACTAACGCGGGTCAGGTCGGCGATTTCTTTAAAGCTCAACTCGGCGTAATGTCTAAGAATTACGACTTCGCGTTGTTCGGGTGGCAACATGTCCACGATT